>JBEIUO010000173.1:0-5964 GCA_040374335.1 Phycisphaeraceae bacterium | reverse complement strand
CTCACCTCCTTGCGAAGGTGGCACCTGGGCCGAGCGACCCGCACGGCACCAGCTCACGCTGAAGTGCCTGAGGAGTCTCGGACAGTTACCGGGCATGGCGATAAACCACGAACATCGGTCGTCACTCCTTGGCCGCCGCGTGGAATCACGTTCCCACTCAACGGCCCTGAGATCCACCCAAACTGTATGGAGTTTGACAGGACCGATCAATGCGGTCCCGATTTCCTTCGGGACCCTGACAAAGACCGCTCAGAGCCGGTCCTCAGCCGTCATCGGCCGGATGATCTTCAGCGCCCGCTTCCCGCGGTATTGCCCAAGATGCGCCATGTACTTCCGCTCCCCCTCCACCAAGACCACCGCCGGCTTGGACGCCGCCTTCTCCGTCACGATCAGGTCGCCCACCGACAGATGCAGCAGGTCCTTCACAGTGATCGTCGTCTCAGCGAGCATCCCCATCACCCGCAGCGGAGCCGTCGAGAGCGTCTGCGTGATCCGGGTCTCGACCTCCTTCGACCGCTGTTGCTTCGACGACGCGAACCACGACTGGCTCGACAACTGCTCCATCACCGGCTCGATCACGTTGTACGGGATGCACAGGTTCATCGTGCCCGCGCGCGTCGTCAGCTTCAACTCAAACCCGATCACCACCACGACCTCGTTCGGCGGCACGATCTGCACCAACTGCGGATTGCTCTCCGTCGCCGCAACCGCGAACTGCAACTGCCGCACGTTCGCCCACGCCTCGGACAACGCGCTCAGCCCCCGGCTCGTCACGTTGCTTATCAGCCGCGACTCGATCAGCGTCATCGGCCGCTGCGGAATGAACAGGTCCTGCGTGTTCCCGCCCAGCAGACGATCGATGATCGGATAGATGATCAGCGGCGAGATCTCTAGGCACATCTGCCCTTCGAGCCCCTCCGCGCTCACCAGATTGAAGCTCGTCGGATTCGGTAGCCCGGACGTGAACTCCGAGTACGTCATCTGCTCGCACGAGGCGACTTTCACTTCCACGATCGTCCGCAGAAACCCGCTCAGCGCGGCCCCGAAGTTACGCGCAAAGCCCTCGTGCAGCGTCTGCAACGCCCGCATCTGGTCCTTGCTCACCCGCTCCGGTCGCTTGAAGTCGTACTGCCGGATCTCCACGGATTCCGGATCGCGGTTTAACCGACTGAAGATCTGCGCCTCTTGCGGCTGATCCTCAGTCTCGCCCGTGGCCGCCGCCGCCGCGAGCAAGGCATCTACCGCAGATTGGTCGAGCACGTCTGCCATGGGATTGTCCGCGACTCCGTCGCCATCACCCGGCCCGCACGGATCCGTCCGCACGCCCCCCGCCCAGACTTCTCCTCTTCGGCCCAACCCCCGACTCCCCTTGAATCTCCCCTCCCCTCAATCTTTCTTCCGCCTCAACTCTTTGTTCGCAGACCGTTCGGATTCGGGAACCGCCTCGCCCCGCCGGCATCGAACCCTGAACGCCCCCGGGCGTACGGTTCACGCTCCCCTCCCCGACCCTCCCCGAGACCCCCTCGCATGTCCCACCGACTGCCCCTCAGCCTCCTCTTCCTCATTCCACTCCTCGCTGTCCTCCTCGGACTCGCGCCCTCCGCCTCCGCCCAGCCCCAGCCTGTTATGGTCTCGATGAAGGCCAACAGCACCGCCGTCGCTCGCGGCGGCAACCTCGTGCTCGCCGTCGTCGTCGACCACCAAGACGAATGGCACACCAACCCCAACGAACCCAAGACCCCAGCCTCTTGGATCGATGCGGGCTTTACCCCCTGGCCCTCCACCCTCGATCTCAAGCTCCCCGCGTGGGCCTCCCCCCGCGCTACCCAGTGGCCCAAGGTCCACGAGATCGAACTCGACCTCGCCGGCACCGGTACCCCCGAGAAGTTCGGCGTCTACGAAGGCCGCGCGGTCGTGTACGTTCCCGTCGTCATCGGCCCCGACGCTCCCCTCGGCCCCTTGAACATCGAGGGCGTCTACTCCTACCAGGCTTGCGCCGACGTCTGCATTCCGCCGGCCGACGCCAAGCTCTCGCTCACCATCGACATCGTCGAATCACCTTCCGACACCACCGCCGCCCCAGACCTCGCCGACTTCTCGGGCTTCGACCCCACCGGCTTCTCCAAGCCCGCTCCCGACGCCGCGGATCCGGGGGCAGCCGGTCAGTACTTCGAAACCAACGTCTTCGGCTGGAACGTCCGGTTCCGCATCGACGGCTTCACCGGCCGCATCCTCCTCCTCCTCGCCTCCGCGTTCGGCGGCCTCATCCTCAACCTCACCCCCTGCGTCCTCCCCGTTATCCCCATCAAGATCATGAGCCTGCAGCAGACCGCCAAGTCTCCCGCACGCTCGCTCTTCCTCGGCCTCGTCATGTCCGCCGGTGTCGTCGTCTTCTGGATGGTCATTGGCGCCGTCATCGGCACCAGCACGTCCTTCAAGGCCGCCTCCCAACTCATCGCCGTCTGGTGGTTCACCGTCGGCATCGGCCTCTTCGTCGGCGTGATGGGCGTGAGCATGATGGGCGCGTTCACTGTCAACCTCCCCCAGTGGATCTACAACGTTGACGCCAACCACGAGAGCCCCAAGGGCTCCTTCACCTACGGCATCCTCACCGCCATCCTCGCCCTCCCGTGTGTCGCCCCCTTCGCCGGCACCGCCATGGCCATCGCCGCGACCCAGGGCCCCGGCCTCGCCATCGCGATCTTCACCGCCATCGGCTGCGGCATGGCCCTGCCGTACGTCATCCTCGCCGCCCGCCCGCAGTGGGTCAGCTTCGTCCCCAGCGCGGGCCCCGCGTCCGACCTTCTCAAGCAGGTCATGGGCCTGCTTATGCTCGCCGCCGCCGTCTTCTTCGTCGGCACCGGCACCATCAGCCTCGTGCTCGAATACCCCTACCTCGCACAGCAGCTCCACTGGTGGGCCATCGCCGCCATCCTCGTCATCACCGCCATCTGGCTTGTCCGCAAGACCTTCGAGATCTCATCCTCGTTCATCCGTCGCGGCACGTTCTCCCTCGCCGGCCTCGCCCTCGCCGGTGCGGGCGTCTGGTGGGCCTACGTCCAGACCGACAACGCCAAGCACGCCATGATCTGGCGTCCCTACTCCCGCGAAGAACTCACCGCCGCCATCGACTCCAAGCAAGTCGTCGTCGTCGACTTCACCGCGAACTGGTGCCTGATCTGCAAGAGCCTCGAATCCGCCGTGCTCCACCAGCACAACGTCTACAAGCAGCTCGCAGGCCCCGGCGTCGTTCCCATCAAGGTCGATCTCTCCAGCCTCGCCGACCCCGGTTGGCAGTACCTCAAGGATGATCTGAAGCAAGCCGGCATCCCACTCTTGGTCATCTACGGCCCTGGCCTCGACAAGCCCGAAATGAGCAACGCCTACACCCAGCAATGGGTCATCGACACCATCGCCAAGGCCCGCGGCACCGCGCCCGCAAAACCGAACTGACGCTTCCCACTACGGCTTGGCTTCCGGCAGGTACGGGCTCTGGCCCGCCGCGACCTGCTGCTTCGCGCCCACCCGCGTGATGTTTTTGATGAACGCCTGATACTCCGCGTCCACCGCCTCCGGCGAGACCCCGAAGTACGCTTCGAACAGGTGCGGCGACTGCCGGCGCGACCGATACTGGCTCGCCGCCCGCGCCCCCGCAAACTCCGACAACACTCCGCTCACATGGCCCTGGGACGCGTCCTGGATCAGCTTTCGCAGCCCCTGCGCGTACTTCCCGCCTTGGCCCTCGTTCAGGAAGTGCACGAGCGCCCACAGCTGCGCGTAGTACGTGAGTGCCCTGCTCTGGTCCTGGGCCATCAGCTCCTGCGGCGTTGATCGCACGACCCGCTGCAGCGGCATCAGCGATCCCTCACGCTGCGAGCTGCGGAGCTCGTCAAACCGCTCGAAGTTCGCCCACGGTTGAAACAGCGGCTTCCCCGGCGACGCGCTGTCCCACCGGAACCCCTCCATGTAACACGCCACGCCCTCTTCGAGCCAAACCGGCAGTGGGTCCTTGAAGCTCTTCTGCGTGAACTGGTGCCACCCCTCGTGCGCCGCGATCGCGTACGTGTCGTGCGGGCCGATCTCGTACAGAATCGCCCGGCCCTCCGCGGCGAACCCGCCACGCTGGATCTTCAGATAGATCTCGGCGTCCTGCCCCATCAGCCGCTGCGTCATCCGCGTCCACTGCGGGCGATTCGAGAGCAGGTACGTCTCCATCGTCGAAGTCGGCCGGGGCAGATCCCCGAGCGACGTCAGGTACTGGTGCAGCGCCATCTCCATGAACCCCGGCAGCCGCTCCTTCAGCGTCTGACGCGTGGTTGTCGTGTAGATGCGGTAGTGGGGGGTCGTCAGCAGGACGCCCGCGGTCTCCTCGAATGTCCATCCATCCGTCGACACCACGACGTCGGCCGGGCTCGCGCTCACCACCGTCGGCGATGCGGTCACCTTCTGCCCGCTCTGGCCGCCCGGCTCCTGCGATTCACAGCCCGCGACCATCGCCACGGTCAACACAAAGCTCGCGGCGATCGTTCGGGTCGTGAATGGGTGCATCACGCAAGTCGCTCCAGTGCCTGCCTCGCCGCCTCTCGCTCCGCCTGGGCCTTCGTCAGCTGGTCCTTCGTCTGCTGGACCATCTGCGGCGGAGCTTTCAACGCGTACCCCGGATTCGCAAGCCGACCCTCCAGAGTTGCGATCGACTTGTCCAGATCGGTGATCAGCTTACCAAGCCGCGATCTTTCCGCATCAGAATCCACCGCGTCCGCCAGGTCCGAGAGATGGTGCTCCATCGCCTCGTGGGTAAACGCCACCGCACTCCCGGCCGAACCGTTCTGGTCGATCGTCCCGACCTGGGCCAGCACACCCACCATCAAACGACCGTACTCGCCCAGATCCGCCGCACGCTCGTTCATGTGCAGCGATACCCGCCGCTTGGGCGGCACGTTGTGCTGGGCCCGCACCTCGCGAACCGCGGTGATCAAACCCCGAAGGGCCTCAAACTCCGCCTCGGCCTTCGGATCGATCAGGTGCTCGCCAACCACCGGCCACGCCGCCGCCACCAGCAGCCCGCCGTTGCGTGAACCACCCAGCGACACGCCCGCAACGTCCGCACCACGCAACTCACTGAAGCGCTCGTAGATCGCCT
This sequence comes from Phycisphaeraceae bacterium, assembly GCA_040374335.1. Classification (GTDB taxonomy): domain Bacteria; phylum Planctomycetota; class Phycisphaerae; order Phycisphaerales; family UBA1924; genus JBEIUO01. The sequence goes on along the minus strand of JBEIUO010000173.1, from coordinate 824 downwards.
CCGTCACAAACGGCATCACCGGGTGCAGCAGCCGCAGGATCACGTCCAGCGACGCCCGCAACACCGCCCGCTGCGATCCGCTCTCCGCCACCGTCGGCTTGATCGCCTCGAGGTACCAGTCGCAGAAGTCCCGCCACAGCAGGTCGTACAACGCCACCGCGTAGTCCGCGTACTCGTACCGCTCGATCGACTCCGTGCACGCCTTCACCGCGCCCGCCAGCCTCGACAGCATCCAGCGATCCGTCAGCGACAACGCCGCCACGGAAACCACCGGTGTCGCCTCACCCTGCTGGAGGATTCCCATCGCGTATCGCGCCGCGTTCCACAACTTGTTCGCGAAGTTCCGGCCCTCGTCGAACTTCGGGCTCGTGTTCTTGCCCGTCACCGAGTCCCGCGTCACCGGCAGCCGTACATCCTGCGTGTTCGTGCTCATCTTGCACACCGTGAACCGCATCGCGTCCGCGCCGTGGCTCGCGATGATGTCCAGCGGATCCACCCCGTTCCCCAGGGACTTGGACATCTTCCGGCCCTCGCCGTCCTGCACCACCGCGTGGATGAACACGTCGGTGAACGGCAGCGTTCCCTTGCCCCCGCCTTCGCCCCGGAAGTACCGGTTGAACATCACCATGCGGCTCACCCACAGCGTGATGATCTCGCGGGCCGTGCACAGCGTCGAAGACGGATTGAACGCCTCGAGCAGCCCCGCGGTCCGCGCATCAGGATTTGGCCACCCCATCGTCGAAATCGGCCACAGCGCCGAAGAGAACCACGTGTCCAGCACGTCCCCGTCACGCTGATACCCCAGCGCCGGATCCGCGAGCAGT
>JBEIUO010000555.1:0-2816 GCA_040374335.1 Phycisphaeraceae bacterium | reverse complement strand
GATGTACGGCGACTCGCCCACCTCCCAGTGGCCGTACGTCGTGGTGACGATGGTGCCATCGGGCATCACCTCGACGCCGCCGTAGCCGCAGTCCCACGAGTCCTTGTTGTCGGCGAGGCGAACGCGGTACTGGCCGCCCCTGCCCGCGGCGAGGTCCTCGTACTTGCCGACCCACGCGACCCAGTCGCCCTTGGTGGGGCTGTCCTTGGCCATGTCGCGGAAGCAGACGACCAGGCGACCGTCCTTCGCGTACCGCGCGGTGTGGCGATCGCCGGTCAGCGCTGCATCGAGCGGAGTGGGGGGATCGAAGGTGCGGCCCTCGTCGCGCGAACGCATGAAGTGCGACTCGCTTACCCGCTTGTTCTCGCGGAGCAACAGCAGCAACTCAGACCCATCGGGGGAGCGAACGGCCCCGGGCTCGCAGAGGTGTACGTCCGAAGCCGAGTGCAGCACTCGGGGCTGATTCCATGTGAGCCCGCCATCGGGCGAGTCGGTCGCGTACAGCGTGAACGAGGGGCTCTTCTTGCCCGGGTCGGTGAAGAACCTGCCGTCGTCGTGGAAGAAGGCGGTCGCGACTCCGTCGGCGCGGGTGATCACATCGCCCATGCCCACGATGCCGCCCCAATCACCGACCTTCGCGAGCGGGGTCCACGATTCGCCGTTGTCGGCGGAGATCGCGGTTCGCATCGGGTAGAGGCTGGAGAAGAGCACGAGGCGCGAGGTGTGATCGACGGGGCTCGTGATTCGGAAGAGCGTTGGGGTTTCGAGGCTCGTTGCCCAGTTGTCAGGAGTGGGCAGACGGTCGGACCACGTGAGTCCACCGTCGGTGCTCTTCTTGAGGAGGATCGGTCCCTTGCCATGGCCTTTGGGGTAGGCCGCGAGGATGGTGGAGCCATCAAGGAGGATGGTGGAGACGTGTCCGAGGTACTGACCCTTCTCGCGATCCACGACAACCCGCCGCGCCGAGTCGCCGGCGAGGTCGATGGAGAGAGGCTCGGGTTGGAGTGAGAGCAGAACGCAGGCCAGAGGTAGGATCATCGCGGATGGTAGTGGGGGCCCGTGGCGTCGGCGCGTGCTTCGGGCCCGCCTTCATCGCGGAGCGTCACTGTCTGTCAGTCGATGAACGGGGTGATGACGACGCCGGTGTTGGGCGTGCAGTAGACATTGCCGTAGAGCTTGAGCATGGCGGTGCCGCCGAAGCTGGCGAACTGATCGCCGATGTTGTCACCGAGGTCGTCTTCGTTGACGAAGAGGTTGTCGCCGAGGGTTCGGCGGCCGTTGATGGGTTGGGAGTAGGTGAGCGAGGTGATCTCGGGATCGGGCTGGGTTTCGAAGGAGACGTGGGTGTCGTTGTAGCCGACGTTGCCTTCCCAGGCGTTGGGGCTGCCGAAGACTTTGAGGCGGAGGGACTCGGTGCCGGAGACGCCGGAGCGGAGTCGCCATGCGCCGGGGGTTCCGTCGTACATGGGGCCGCGGTCGGCGATGAATGCTTCGGTGGCGTCGTAGGTGGAGCGGAAGCGTGCGCCGCGGGGGCCGAAGGGGGGGCTGATGGCGTAGGAGACGTTGCCGGTGGTGCCACCGCCGCGGCGGCCGAGTTGGGGGAGCCCGGTGGTGCCCGCTTCGCCGGGGTGGCTGGAGAGGCCGGGGTCGAAGACGGCGGCGGCGGGGATCGCGGCGCGGGAGGGGAAACGGGCTTCGAACTCCTTGTCGGCGGAGATGGCGAAGTTGTTCTCGTTGGGGTTGATGAGCAGTTGCGGGGGAACGTATGCGTTGTAGACGAGGATGGACATGATGTTGCCGACGTTGTCCTTCTCCGCGCTGCAGATGTAGGAACCGGTGGGGATGGTGGAGTCGGCGCGGTCGAGTTGGCTGGGGAGCGGGTAGCGTTCGTCGTTGGTGTTTCCGAACATCACGAGGCCCTGCATGATGCTGCGGATGTTGGTGGAGTCCTTCATGCGGCGCGCGGCCTCGCGGGCCTTGCCGAGTGCGGGGAGGAGGATGCTGATGAGCATCGAGATGATGGCGATGACGACGAGGAGTTCGATGAGTGTGAAGGCGCGTCTGTGCATGAGGCTCTCCCGGAGCGATACCGATTCGTCGGCTGTTTGGTTGCTCGAGAATCAGCCGTTGGCAAGGGATTGGCCTCGTTTTTCGGCGGCGAGGATCGCATCGACAAGGGCGTCTTTGACCAAGCGGGAGTCGAGGAGTTCGGTGGCGGCTTGCGTGGTTCCGCCTTTGCTGGTGACGGCGGCGCGGAGATCGGCGGGGGAGGAGGTGGAGGCGGCCAGCATGAGGGCTGCGCCTTTGAGGGTTTGGGCGGTGCAGTCGCGGGCGTGTTGCGGTGAGAAGCCCATGCGTTCGGCGGCGGTGGTCATGGCTTCGGCGAGGTAGAAGAGGTACGCGGGGCCCGAGCCGGCGAGGGCGGTGAAGGCGTCGATCATGTGTTCCTGGGTGTGGAGCACGATGGGGCCGAGGCCTTGGAAGAGGGAGGATGCGAAGGCCTCGTCGCCGGGCGATGCGCCGTCACCGAGGGCGACGGCGGTTGCGCCCTCGCCGATCTGCGCGGGGAGGTTCGGCATGGAGCGGACGACGGCGATTGGGGTGCCGTTGCGGGAGAGCAGTGCGCGGATGCGGGAACTGTGAACACCGGCCATGATGGAGATGACGGTGCGGCGTGAGGCGCCGAGGGCGCTGGCGATGTCGTCGGCGAGCGCGCTGAAGGACTGGGGCTTGACGGCGATGAGGAGTTGTGCGGTGGAGGCGGTTTCGTCAACACCGAGCTGCGTGAGCTCGCCGAGCCACGGGTGTTCGACTTC
>JBEIUO010000835.1:0-1307 GCA_040374335.1 Phycisphaeraceae bacterium | reverse complement strand
GGCGCTTGCGGCAGCTGAAGGCGTGGATCTCAGCACTGATGCGGAGACGGTCCTCATCGAGCTGGGCGTACTGCTCTTTGAGGGCGGCGACTTCGCGGGCGGTGGCCTCGGGGTCGGTGGGGTCGGATGTTTGGGCAGGCGCGGATTCGGGCGATCGCGTGGTCGCGGGCTCTGCTGCGGCTGGCGCAGTGGCGGGCGCGGGGGTGGTGTTGGTTGTTGCGGCGGTCGTCGCGGTGGCGACGGGCGCGGCTGGATTGACGGCAGTTGTGGCGGGCTCGGTCGTTGCGGGCTCGCTTGCGGCAGCGTTGGCCGCGGCGAGGGAGTCGCGGAGGGCGATGGACTGTGCGAGGCGGTCCTTGGTCTCGGCGAGCTCTTGGCGGAACTCGGGGAGGTAGTTGGACTCAATATCGTCGGCGCGATTGCGGAGGTACTCGCGCGTGGCGGGGTTTTCGGCGACGGTGGAGCCGGTGCGGTCCCAGCCGAGCTGGCGGGTGTAGGTGGTGAGCAGGTCTTCGAGCTTGGCGACGCGGGCGGTGAGATCGGGGATCTCGGCCGGGTCGATTGGTTTGGGTGGTTCGGGAGGAAGCGGCGCGACTGCTGGTGCGGGGGCGAAGTCGACGAAGCGCACGTGGTTGACGTGGTTCACGGCCTCGACGCAGTGGGCGTAGTCGGGGTGGCGGTCATCGGTGGGGCGCTTGCGCGGGGTGGTGTTGGTCGTGGTTCGCGGCGCACGCTGGGAGGAGGGGAACTTGGGCAGGGCGATGGGCTTGAGGGCGGCGGCGAGTTTGGCGGCGGTGAACTGGCTTGGCTTGTCGGAATCGACCTTGCCGGCGATGAGGCGGCGGATGTAACGCAGGCCGGAGTTGCGGGTGCGCGTGATGCCCTCGTTGGCGTGGTGGACACCGTGGCACTGGAGGTTCCAGTGCTGCTCGGGGGTGAGGGCGTCGGGTTGCGGCGATTCGTTCTGCATGGTGCCTCTACAAGGTGGCGCAGCGCGCTCGTCATGTGCGCACCTGCCTGCGCCATACTCGGGGAGGAAATCATGCGAATCTGCGTTTTTGATCTGAAAACGGGGATGAAAAATCTGGGATTTTTCGGATCGGCGTGTCTCTCTTGTGCGCGCGGTGCATTTCGGTGTGGGGCGGGGTTGGTGATTAGCGCTGAGAGGTTGATTTGGATCGAGGATTCTCGGGTGAAACTGGTGATTGAGGGCGTTTTTGCCTGCACCACACTGGGACGGGGGAATCGGTGGTTTAGCGCGGAGGACGCGGAGGGGGAGGAGGAAACGGAGGAAGGCGGAAGAAGGG
>JBEIUO010000508.1:0-3043 GCA_040374335.1 Phycisphaeraceae bacterium | reverse complement strand
GTCGTCGGCGGCGATGGTGGCAGCGCGTCGTAGATCTCTCCGGGCTTCACCGCCGAACGCACCGGCCGCGAGTCCAGCGAACTCCAGTACCGAGCGATCAACTCCACCGCCTCGGCCGCCTGTCGCCGGAGCAGATCCGCGTCGAGGTGGGCGTAGGTGGAGGGGGCGTTGGAGGGGGAAGTGGAAGGGGTGTTGGAGGGTGGGTGGGGCATGCCGGTGAGCATACACGGCTCTCGCTACAGTCCGGGGCTATGGACGAGCGGGCGTTCGCCCTCGACATCATCTCCACGCTCCGCGCCAACGGGTTCATCGCCCTGCTGGCTGGCGGCTGTGTCCGCGATGCGTTGCTCGGCAGAGAGCCCAGCGACTACGACGTCGCCACCGACGCACCCCCCGACCGTATCTCCCGCCTCTTCCCCAGAACCGCCGAGGTCGGCGCGTGCTTCGGCGTCGTGCTCGTCCGCGCCCAAGGCCTGACGGTCGAAGTCACCACCTTCCGCGCCGACGGCCGCTACACCGACGCCCGCCGCCCCGACACCGTCACCTTCAGCAACCCCTCCGACGACGCGGCACGACGCGACTACACCGTCAACGCCCTCTTCTGGTCCCCCGACCGCCCGACTGGCCCCGCCTTCGACCTCGCCCAGAGCACTCCCGCCCCCACCGGAGGCTGGATCATCGATTTCGTCGGCGGCCGCCAAGACCTCGACCACCGCCTCATCCGCGCCGTCGGCAACCCCGACCAGCGGCTCGCCGAAGATCACCTCCGCGCCCTCCGGGCCGTCCGCCTCGCCGCCAAACTCGCCTTCGCCATCCATCCCGACACCGCCGCGGCAATCACCCGGCATGCCTCCGACCTCCGGGGGGTCTCCCGCGAACGCATCGGCGAAGAACTGCGGATGATGCTCGACCACCCGACCCGGGCAGGAGCCGTCGATGCTCTGGCCTCCCTCGGTCTGGTCGGCTCAGTCCTCGGCATCGACGGCGGCGGCGCCGGGCCCGCCCTCGCCGGAATCTCCGCAGATGCGGGGTTCGCAGTCGCCCTCGCGGCATGGCTGGTCGACCTCGGCCGGGTGGCCGCTCCGGATCTTGCGGTCGTTCGCAAGTGCCTGATGCTCTCCAACGAAGAACGGGAGGCCATCGCCGGGACCCTCGCCAGCCTCGCCGAGGTCACCGCAAGCTGGGGGGGGTGGGGGGTCGCGCGGCGGAAGCGGGAGGCCGCCAAGGAGTGGTTCGGGGGGGGCCTGGAGATCCTCGGGGGGGTGAACCCGGGGGCGCGAGACCGGGTGAAGTCCGATAGTGACCAGCTTTCCAAGACGCCAAGCGGCATTCAGCCCAGGCCCCTGGTCACCGGGGACACCCTGACGCGCCTTGGCCTGCGGCCCGGACCAGCGTTTAAGAAGGTACTCGACGCGGTCTACGACGCCCAGTTGGAGGACCGGATCACGACCGAGGCCCAAGGTGAGGACGAGGCCCTGGCCGCGTGGGGACGGTTCACGACTGGTTGAGGGGAAGGCGAAGGGGGAATTCTGGACGGGTACGGGGGAACCAAACGGGGGCACCCGCGTCCGAAGGTATGGAAACCGGGGGGTGAGCCCGCCGGGGTTGGTGCTTTCGGCAGTCGGATATGCTCTGCGGCCCTTGGTGGGCCTGTCAGGTACGAACGGTGGACCCTTCTATATTGAGGATCGGTGTGATGAGCAACACGTCAAGAACTGGGATTGAATGGTCGCGGGTCCTCCGGTCCCTGGCGGTCGGCGCCGCGTGCGTCATGGTGTGCGCGGGCGGGGTTGAATCCGCCTACGCCCAGACCAAGTCGAACGAAGTGAAGCGGAGCGAGAGCGGTACCGACCAGGATGTGCTCGTCATGCGTGACGGCACCATCCTGACCGGGACGATCGTCTCCGAGGACAAGACCAAGGTGCGGTTCAAGCGACTGATTGCCGGTATCCCCTACGAAGAGGATATCGAAATCAGGAAGATCGCCGAGATCAAGAAGGCCTCCAAGAAGCCCTCGGATACCCCCGCCGCCTCGACCCCCTCCACCGATGCCACTCCCGCGGCGACCCCGAAGAACGACTCCGAGAAGAAGGACTCCGCAAAGAAGGACGCGGTCGTCGGCAACGGCGACGGCAACACCTACTACTGGATCAAGCTCGACGGCATCCTCGGCCGCGACATCTCCCAGACCCCGGTGCGTGAAGCCGTCTTGGACGCGCAGGCGCACAAGGCCGACGTGGTCATCGTTGAAGTCAACGGCAAGTGGACCGGCCGGATCGCCCCCGAGTACGCGTCTTACGCCGAGCCCGGCCGCAACGTCGACAAGGTCTTCCGCGTCGAGCCGATTTCGACCATCTTTACGAGCGAGGTGCCCGACAAGTGGCAGCCGTCGCCGCGGATCGTCATGTGGGTGAAGGAAGGTCGCGGCGGGATTGCCCCGCTCCCCTTCGCCGGCAAAGAAATCTACTTCCACTCGGCCGGCCAGATCGGCGCACTGGGTGGTCTTGAGTCCATCTTCGAGGGCGTGGGCGATGAAGTCGTCCGCGAGAAGCAGCGCTCGCTGCGACTCGGCCACTTGGAGGGCATCGTGAACGCGGGCGAGCACGACTTCCGCCTCATGCGGGCTATGACCCGTCGCGAGTTCGTGCTCACGCTCGCGTACGACGACGACGGCAAGCCCGTGCTCGTCGAGCGGCTCCCGGAGAACCCGGCCGAAGAGCTCCTGACCGATAGCGGCAAGGGCGCGGAGCTGGACAGTCAGGGTGAAGTGCTCGACGGTCGCGGGAACGACTGGCTGACGCTCGACGCCCGTCGGGCGAGCCTCGTTGGCCTCAGCAAGGGGACCGTGGACAGCCCGGACGAACTTCTTCTGGCTTTGGGTCTTGACCGGTCCGGCCGCAAGATCGAGAGCAAGTCGACCAAGATCTTCGACGATTGGCGGTCGGGTGTTGATCGTGCGGAACGAGCCCTCTAGAAGGCCATGCGTGAACTCCAGGTTGTTCGTGTGGAGCCCCCGGCGGGCTGGATCGAGCGTGGCCAGGCC
>JBEIUO010000247.1:0-4917 GCA_040374335.1 Phycisphaeraceae bacterium | reverse complement strand
GTGGTCGTGTCCGTGAGATAGGCGTTGATGCACCCAATGAGGCAGAGGGCGTCGTCGTGCAACCGCCTGCGGCTCTCGTAGCTGATGATGCAGTTGTCTTCGCGGAAAGAGGCGTCGCCCATCTGGGTCATGGCCGCGTTGTACTGGTCACGGAGGGTGGACAGCGCGCTGTCCAGCGTCTCGTAGAGCGTGATTCCCAGGGGTGTACCGGGTCTCGGCTCGCTGCGCTTCAGGAAGTTCGACAGGATCACATCGGACGCAGAGGACGCGAGCGTGGCGGTGACATCGAACGTGGGCTGCTTCGGGAGAGGCGGGAACATCGAGGTGTCCTGGAGGCGCGGGAAGAGTGTGCGTCTCGTATGGACACGTAACCTGTCAGTGTCTAACGTGCACGGCCGAACCGCCACCACAAAGCGGCGAGAAAGGCGGAACCTCCGATCAGGACAGCGGCGGCCAGCGGAGCTGCGGAGCCAGTCGCGGGGAGCGCGGGGAGGGAGGTCGCGGCACCTTCGATCGCCTTTGAGATCTGGGGCGCCCACGCGTCGTAGGTTCTGGGGCCGAAGTGTACGCCGTCAACGTGACCGGACTGCGTGTGAGGGAACGAGTCCATCCAGACGACTTCGGGACGTTCTGCGAAAAACGCCTGTTGAGCAGCGCGCGTCCAGACCTTGTTGGAGGCGTAGGGTTCCTTCGTCGCAGCGGCGGGGCCCAAGTAGAGGACGCGCGAGGCGCCGCTGTTGCGCGCAGCGTCCAGCATCCACGATACGGCGTCCCTGTACTTGTCCGTGTGAAGGGTTGCGTTGTTGCCGCCGAGTTCGATTACGACGAGGTCGGGACGCGCCTCTGCGAGTTGCGTCGGGAGGAGGCCCTCTTTTCGGTAGTGTGACTCGGCCCATCCGCGCTGCGTCCGCGTAAGAACGACCTCGATGTTCGGCGGAAGGAGCTTCTTCACACGCGGCCACAGCGCCTCTGACTGGCTGTCTCCGATGAGCGCGACCCTCACGGCTTCTTCCGTTTCGAGTACCAGTATGCGCCTGCTCCGACGAGCGCGACAACCCCGAGCAGCGTCATCGGCTGCCGGTACCACGGAGCGACGAGGTCTGCGTTCGCCTGCGCCTCTTGGAGCCGGTCTTGGGCGGCCTGCAACAAGGCGGCTTCGTTGGCAGCCTGTTCGCGGGCCTGCTGTTCCTGGTCGACGACTTCGGCCTTCAGCTTCCTTTTTGATAGTGCCCGCTTGTACCGCTCGCGGTTACGGGCGATGTCGGCGTCGATGGCCTGGAGGGTCAGCTTACCGCCCGAGGCGATGGCGCCGTGTACGAGAGGAGCAGCGGCTGCGTACGCGCCCGCAGACAGGGCCATCGCGACTGCGTCCCCGACAGCGGCCGCGATTTGGGCTGCTACGAAGCCGGTCTTGGCCTTGCGGCGCGTGTCCTCCAGCCCTTCCAACACGAGCGCAGGCTCCATCAGAGCGCCGATCTTGTGCTTCTTACTGAACGCCTGACCAGATGCGAGGATGTCCTTGTTCGAGGCGAGCTTCAAGGCTCGGCGGATCGTGTCGTCCACCTTCCCGATGGGCATCCCGCGCTCGAAGTTGGGCTTCAGCGGGAACTTGACGCCGACGTCGTGGGCCACCTGTGCAAGTGCACGCACATACAGGATGCCCCGCTTCGAGGCGTTCGCCTTGAGACAGGCCCGGTACTCTCGGGCGAGGGCCTTGACGTCTTTCTTCGCGGCTCTCCGGTCGGCGGAAAAGATAAGCGCACCCGCGCGAACACCGCGAGCGGTGTCAAGCTCGGCCTGTAGCTCCAGACAGGCGCGGGGCGCGGCCATGCGGCCTCACTTACGCTTGGCGGCGCGGAGGATGATGCGGATCTTGTTGCGCAAGTCGGTGACGTCGCGCTCGTTCGCGTTGATGCGGGTCGAGAGCTTCGCTTTGCTCGCCGCGTCCTTCGCCTGATGCAGATGGTAGGTCAGGCTGCCGATGTCCGCGAGGTTCTTCATCACGCGGGACACGATCCCCTGGATGTCACGGGCCTGTCCGGGGAGCAGGTCGAACGCCTTGACGACCATGAGTTGGCGGCGTGCGAGGAGCTTCTCCAACGCCTCGCGGTGCTGCCGCTGATTGTCGTGGTTGTTCGCCGCACGCGCGCGGCCCAGGAGCTTCGCCGTTTCGAAGATCTCTTCAGTGATCTTCTCGATGCGGCTGTGCGGGTCGTCCTCGGTGCGGGCGATCGCGGACGCGGCGTTCATGGCGTTCGCACGCAGGATGACCGACTGCGCTGCGACTGCGGGCGCGACCCGGCCCTTCTCTTCCAGGTGACGGTCGTGGAACTTCTTCGCCCAGTGGAGGATGAGGGCGTTCGCGGCGGACATGTAGCGTGCCGCGAAGCGCTTCGCCTCCGTGTTCGGGAGGGCCACGATGAGGATGTCCGCGTTCCGGACGCGTTCCCGGCGCAGGTACCCGAAGGCGCGAGCGGCACTTGCGGGGTTGCGGGCGGCGAACGCCTGCACCAGTGCACGGGCGGCTCCGGGGTAGATGCGAGCGGCCTGCTCCAGTTCGATGGGAGTCGGCTGGGCGAGGTACTGGAGCGCGGACGCGTCCTCGTCCGTCTCCTCCGAGGTCAGGGCGGTGTCGGAAGACGACGAGGTGTCCAGCGCGGAGCCATAGCCGCAGGCACACGCGGCGCCGTAGCCGGCGATTGCAGCCCCGATGGGACTCCAATCGTCTGCGAGAAGCTCGGACGTGTGGTTCACCAGCGGCGAGTGACGCATGAGAACGGCGCGAGGGTACAGCGCGGGCCAGTGTGTGACGGCCGGCACGGAGAGTCGGGGGAGGTGGACCAGCGGAGCGCCGGGAGCGACGATCCCCCGCTGACGTGCGTCTGCCACGGCCTGCGCTGCGTGCCGAGTGGCAGCGAACAGCGCGATCGTGCGCAGGTCCTCGACGACCGGGTTCAGGGAGGGGAAGCGGCGACTGAGGGTCGCGTACCTGTCGATCTGGCGGTGGAGCGCCTCCAACGCATTTCGCGCCGCCTGGGGCTCCCCGCGCACCATCACGGGGACGAGGTTCCGCAGCGTGTTGTCCAGCAGCGGAAGGTGTCCCCGACGCGCGACGGCGCCTTCGAGGTCCCCGCGAGTCGGGACGAAGGAGCCGAACGCGTCGGCGAACATCCCGAGCGCCGGGAGGGTCGCGCATCCGATAGAGGTTGGCGTATTCATGTTATCCATAAACAGGTGCTCCAAGTGTACACGTGCTCAGATGAACAGGCCGGCGAGCGCTCCGAGGCCCGTGGCCATCAGCGCACCCATCGGAGTGAGGCCCGTTCCGGCCAGTCCGTCATTGTCGTCATCTTCCCCGGCGACCGAGGCCGCGACCGCGCCGTCGATGGGCTCATCTTCCTCTTCCACTTCCAAGGTCTCGGACACGCCGTCGCCTTCGAGCTGCTCGCCTTCTGCGACGGCAGCGTAAAGCTCCTCGAACTCTCCGCGATCGAACTGGGAGTTCGTACCTTCCTTCTTCGCTTTGTGGAGCTTCTCCCAGAACTTCCGGCGCCAGTAGCGCAAGAGGACGTCCGCTGCGTGGGCCTTCTTCAGGTACCGCTCAGCTACGCGCTTCCGCTTCGCTTCGATCGGGCTCTTCATCGCGAGGCGGATCAGCTCCGACACGCCCGCGGTCATGTAGATCAGGGTCGCACGGCCCGTGATCTGCTTCGCCGTCGTGCCGCGAATCGCGCGGATCGCGCGCTTGCGGAGGTTGTCGCGGATTCGGGCCAGCTTCCGGAAGATGCGACGCGCCTGCTTGCCCATCTTCTTGTCGTAGGCGAAGTGGAGCTGTCGGTCTTCATCCCGCAGCCAACGGTTGTCTGCGAGGGCCTTCTTGTAGTCCGCTTCAGAGACCGGAGGCTTCCGCTTGCGGCCACGGTGCGGGGCACCGTATGCCGGAGACGCTGCGCCGTAGGCCGAGGAAGACACGAATCCTGCGTGGGAGGGGATGAAGTTGCTCATGTAGGCTCTCGTCTGATAGAAGGGTAGCATACGCACAGGGGAGGCAGCATACGTGGAGTGCTACATCTGCGCGGCGGTCAAGAGGGTGTAGGTGAAGGTGCGTTGTCCGGACTGTTTCAGGCGGTTCAGGAAGTCTGCGAAGTCGCGCTCACGGGCGAAGACCTGGCAGCCGGCTGACCAGCGATCGACGGTCGTCGAGTTCGCCCCGGACTTGTGGATGTTGATCCCGTAGGTTCCCGAGACGATGGGCAACGTGTCGAAGTCTACCTTCGTGTCTCGGTTCCCGTCTCTGTACACGCGTACAGGGTTCACCTGTACAAGTGCCTCGTACTGGCCTTTGTGGCGACCCCAGCCATGCGAGTCCGGGTACTGGCCCGGAGCGACGGCCGCCGTAGCCGTGCCGTTCATCGGTGTACGGAGGTAGTAGCTTCCCGGATCGGTCGTGATCGGGTACGCGAAGTGTTCCCATCCTCCAGATGTCCGGCGGAGGATGTGAAGCTCATCGTCAAACGCGTTCGTGCCGACGGCGGCGCTTCGGATGCCGATGATGTTCCAGCGGCCGTCGTCGAACAGGGTGTAGCCGAGCCTGCGGACGGCTGCGATGATGTCGTCGGTCGAGTAGGCCGAGATGCCGATACGCGGGCGATCGACGAGCGCGTTCCAGGTAGCGTTGTCGATGATGCCCGTCGCGGGAAGGCCGCGGGCTCGCTGGAACGCGATGACTGCGTCTTTCGTGTGTTTCGTAAACGAACCAGGGAGTTCGAGCGTGAGGGGCGGGTATCCGTGTTTGATGAGCCGCTGTTGGGCCTTCGACACAGGGAAACCGGAGTCGCCCTCTTTGAGAACGACCCCGGTGAGGTAACGACCCGGCTCAATGACTTTGTAATAACCGAGGACTGCGGCTGCACCCAG
>JBEIUO010000556.1:0-2809 GCA_040374335.1 Phycisphaeraceae bacterium | reverse complement strand
GGCCGCGGGTGTCGTGGTCGGGTGGGCTGGGGTCCCCCCCGCGGGGGGTGGGGACGATGCGGCGCGGGGGGCGTTTCTCGGGGGCGCCGGGGGGGCGGTCACCGAGTCGGCGCGGGGGGCGTGGGTTCATCACCAGGCTCCGGTTTGGGCGCGGACGGCGTCGATGACGCGGCGCTTGGTTTCGGGGATATCGGCGGCGAGGCGTGCGCCGGCTGCGCGGATGTGGCCGCCACCGCCGAAGGTCTTTGCGGCGGCGTTGACGTCGACGGCCTTTGCGCCTTCCTTGCTGCGGAAGCTGATCTTGGTGATGGTGCGTTTCTTGGCGGCGGCGGGGTCACCGCCTTCGTCGGCGCGTTCCCAGTCGGAGGCTTCTGTGAGGAGAGCGACGACGCGGACGTTTGGCATGAGGGCGGGGAAGTCGACGAAGCCGCCGGATTCGCCGGGCGCGGCGCCGGTTTCTTCGAAGTCGGCCTTGGTGAGCGTCATGATGGCGAGGCGGCCGTCGTCGGCGAGTTCGATGGAGTCGAGGGCGCGGGAGAGGAGTTTCAGGCGGCCGAGGGTGTCGCGCTGCTCGATCATCTGGTAGAGCCAGGTGTTGCGGGCACCGGCGGCGAGGAGGTCGCCGGCGATCTGCATGACCTCGCGGTTGACGTTGCTGTGCTTGAACCAGCCGGTGTCGGTGGCGGTGCCGAGGAAGAGCGGGGTGGCGATATCTTCCGGGAGTTTGGTGGTGGAGGCGAGGCCGAGCAGTTCACGGCAGAGGTCGGCGACGGGCATGCAGACGGCGGCTGAGGAGGAGGCGAGGTGGCGGGCGTCGGCGATCTCGGGGTCACCTTGCTTGTGGTGATCGATGATGATGGTTTCGGAAGCGCGGCCACGGAGGAAGTCGGCGAAGGGTTCGAGCTGGGACCAGGAGCCGGTGTCGACGACGACGATGAACTCGGGGTCGGCGTGGCGAGGGACTTCGGCGCCGGGCTCGAACTTGCGGTGGGGTGTGGAGCCGAGGATGTCGTTCATCCACGGGGGGAAGGGGCCGGCGTACCAGGCTTCGGCGCGGGGCGGGAGGCCGGGGGTGCCGGTGAGGTTGAGGGCGCGGGTGAGGGCGAGGGAGGAGCCGGCGGCGTCGCCATCGGGCTTCATGTGCGTGAGGACGACGACGCTGCGCGCGGAGCGGAGGCGGGCGGCGATGTCGGCGATGGAGTGGGTGGTGGTCCAGGTCATGCGAGTGCGGAGCTCCGGGAGGTGTCGGCGTTGAGGGAGTGGGTGCAGTGCCAGAGGGCGAGGTCGCGGTCGCGGTGCAGTTGGGCGACGAGGGCTTGGGGTGAGGGGAAGCGGACCTGGTCGCGGAGCCAGGCGATGAGGTTGACGCGGAGGTGCCAGTCGTATTCGGGGATGCCGCGGAGGCGGTGGTCGTCGGTGGGGGCGTTGATGATGTGGACTTCGGTGCGGTGTTGGGTGCCGTTGAAGGTTGGGCGGGAGCCGACGTTGAGCATGGCGGGGAGGGAGCGACCGTCGGGGAGGTGGGCGAGCGCGGCGTAGACACCGTCGGCGGGCGGGGTGTTGAGCGGGGCGAGGTTGGCGGTGGGGAAGCCGATGGTGCGGCCGCGACGGTCGCCCTGGGTGACGGTGCCTTCGAGGGCGTATGGGCGACCGAGGACGAGCGCGGCGTCGGCGGCGCGGCCGTTGGCGAGGAGCCAGCGGACGAGGGTGCTGGAGGCTTTGACGACGAGATGGTCGGAGAGGGCGAGGGTCTGGGGCTCGACGACGTCGACGTTGAAGTTGAGGAAGGAGCCGAGGAGAGAGAGGGTGTGGACGTTTCCGGCGCGGCCCTTGCCGAAGTGGAAGTCGTCGCCTTCGACGAACCATGTGGGGGAGTAGGTGGAGACGAGGGAGTGGATGAAGTCGTGCGGGGGGAGGGAGAGGAGTTCGGGGGTGGGTTCGAGGCGGAGGACTTCGTCGGCACCGCTGGCGAGGAGGAGGTCGCGGCGATAGGTGAGGGTGGTGAGAGGGGCGGGCGCTTTGGCTGGATTGATGATGGAGTTTGGGTGCGGGTCGAAGGCGAGGGCGACGACGCGGCCTGCGGGGCCGACGTGTTGGCGGCAGCGTTCGACGAGCGCGCGGTGACCGAGGTGGACGCCGTCGAAGTTGCCGATGGTGAGGGCGGTCTGTGGCACGCCGGAACGGTAGCAAAGGCGGGGTTTAGGCGCGCGAGTGGGAGAGCTAGGAGGCGTTGAGGTGGGCGGCGGCCCTTCGGAGCTTTGCGATTGCGGCTTCGAGGCCGGCGGGTTGAGAGAGGCGGCGTTCGCGTTCGAGCGCGAAGGCGGCGATTTCCTCGGCTTCGGAGGGGTTTTCGAGGGAGTCGTGGGCCGCGGGCGCGGTGGCGGCGGGGTCGACTGGCGCCTCGGAGGCGAGGGTGGGGGAGGGGAGCGAGTCGGGGGCGATGCGGAGAGCGGGGGCAGCGCGGCGGGTTACGGGGGGGAGGGAGAGTTTGCGGAGGAGGTCTGCCGCGCGTCGGGTGATTTCGATGGAGCGGAGGGCGCGGTCGTGCTCGGCGGGGGTTGGGGAGGCGGGGATGGAGGGGAGTTTGTGGGCCTCTGCGAGGAGTGCCTGGACGGAGGACAGCGCGATGTGGGAGCTGCGTTGGGTGATGAAGGCGGCGATGTCGGCGATGCCGGACTGGGCGTCGGGCTGTTTGACGCGGCGGGCGAGGGCGAGGAGGGGGAGACCCAGTGCGTCGGCGACGGCGTGGGGTTTCAGGGCGGGGTTGAAGTAGAGGTCGAGGACGGCGTCGAGGTTTGGTTCGTGATTG
>JBEIUO010000299.1:0-4380 GCA_040374335.1 Phycisphaeraceae bacterium | reverse complement strand
GGGCGGGGTGAGGGTGAGGATGCCAGAGCCGGTGGCGGGCGGGTTAGCGCCGTTGGCGTAGCCGCCGACGCGGAAGTAGTAGGTGGTACCGGCGACGGCGGTGAAGGTCAGGCTGCTCTGGATGCTGTTGGCAGCGCAGGTCGCGGAGTCATCGTTGCAGGCGATGATCTGGTTGGAGCCGGTGGGGCAGCCGGTGTAGACGCCGAGCTTGGTGTCAAAGGAGGAGCCGCAGGTGGCGACGGTGGTCGTGCCGGCGGAGGAGGCGGTCCAGCGGTACCAAATGTCGTTGCCGATGTTGGTGTAGTTCGAGAAGTTGCAGCTGGTGGGCTCATCGGGGCCGTCGGTGGTGGCGTTGACGTTGGAGAAGAGGGTGGTGCCACCGGAGATGGGGGTGGCGTTGGCGCAGTTGTTGTTGGGGGGGGTGAAGACGCCGCCGCCGTTGGGATCGGGGATCTGGGCGGCGATGTTGAGGCTGGCGGGGCCGGTGGTCGCGGCCGGGCGGAAGAGGTCGATCACGGCGGTGCCGTTGGCGGGAGCGACGTTGCAGTCGAAGGCGAAGTTGTAGACGGTGTCCCAGCGGAGGGCGTTGGCGTTCTGGTTCTGGGCGAAGGTTTCGGTGCAGCGGAAGCTGATGGAGCTTGCGCCGATGTTGATTGCCCAGTCGGTGCCGTTGTAGGGTTCACCGGAGTGGTAGGGGACGTCCTTGAAGGTGGCGTTGGTCACGACGGCGCCAGCGGGGAGGGGGATGGAGAATGCCGCGCCGGAGCGGTGGTTGTTGTGGTTCTGGAGGGCGTACTCGTAGTGGTACTGGCCGTTGCCGAGGTTGGTGACCTTGGCGCCGAGGAGGAAGCGGCCACCGTCGGCGGTGCCGGGGATGGTGGCGTTATCGTGCGGGGGGACGGAGGGGTCGTCAACGGTGGTGATGACGACGCTGGTGTCGGGCTGGTTGAGGCCGAGACCGTGGTCACGCCACGCCTGGATGGCGTTGATGCCGCGACGGGTGGTGTCGTTCAGCGACATGTTGAAGGTGGTGGCGTTGATGGTGACGCGGCGGTAGGACTGGTTGTTGTTGTCGTTGCCGTACTCGGCGTCCTGGGGCTGGAGGTAGGTGCTGGAGACGAAGTAGAGTGCGCCGGCGTTGGCGAGGTCGGCCTGGGGGGCCTGGAGGCGCTTGAAGATGATCTGAGAGGAGTCACCGGGTTCAACGGTTCCGGCGCTGGTCCAGTTGAGGGGGATGTAACCGGCGGCGGCGTCGATTTCGAACTTGGGTCCGAGGCCACCCTGAGAGCCGTTGAGGCCAGAGCCGTAGGGGTCGGAGCAACCGGGGTAGAGGTCATCGCAGGTGCCGCCGGGGGCGCAAGCGCAGCAGACGTTGCCCTGAAGGGCGCAGAAGCCGTGCTTGAGCCAGGCCTGGCCGAGCTGCTCGAAGCGGCCGTCCTTGAGGCGGTAGATGTTCTGCGAGATCACGGGGTACATGTTGGTCGTGTCGTCCCAGCGGAGCGGGATCTGACCGAGGTTGCAGGACGTGGTGCCGATGGCGTAGGCGCGCTTGCCGTTCACCAGGCCGGCGTAGTTGCTGACGTCGGGAATGTCACCGACGATGACGTCGGGGCCGGGGACGGCGCCGACGCGCTGACCGAAAGCGCCCGAAGCACAGGCGAGCACCAGGGCCGGCGCGGCCGTGCGACACAATACCGAGAGGCTCTTCATTCTCTTTCACCCTTCGTAATGGAACTGGCCACGCACGGGCGTGGCTTTGGAACTGATGGGCGGCACGAGATCCGCCGAGTAAACCCCGCGACAATCTACACGCGGGTGTGGGGAATCGCAAGGGGGGGCGGGTAGAGAATGCGAGGATGTTTGCTGTAAAGGCTGGGAGAACCGGCAGGACCCGGGCAAAGCCCGGAGGTTCCCGGACGACAGGTGGGGCGGAGGGTTGCTATCTTGGGGGGTTCCTGCACCATCAAGGCGAACACGACTCAATATGAAAACGAATCACGCTCCGGTTACGGCCTATTTCAGCATGGAAATCGCGTTTGACAGCGCGGTTCCGGTGTACGCGGGGGGGCTTGGGGTGTTGGCTGGGGATTCGCTGCGGGCGGCGGCGGACCTCGGGATCCCCATGGTGGCGGTGACGCTGCTGCATCGTGAGGGGTACTTCAGGCAGACGCTGAGTGAGGCTGGGGAGCAGGTGGAGAGCCCCGACAGGGTTGACCCTGAGGCGGCGTTTGAAGCTGTGGATGCGAGGACGACGATCGAGCTGGAGGGGCGGAAGGTTCAGGTGAGGGCGTGGCGGTACATGGTGAGGGGGCGTACGGGCGCAACGGTGCCGGTGTTGCTGTTGGATACGGACATGGCGGAGAACGCGGCGCAGGATCGCGCGCTTTCGCGGACGTTGTATGGCGGGGACAGCGGGTATCGCTTGGCGCAGGAGGCGTTGCTGGGGGTGGGCGGGGTGCGGATGCTGCGGGCGGCGGGGTACTCGCGGGTGACGTGTTTCCATATGAACGAGGGGCACTCGGCGTTGCTCGTGTCTGAGTTGCTGCGTGAGGAGGTTCAGGCGGCGGATCGGCCCGGGGATGTGGAGTCGCACGTGGAGGCGGTGCGGGCGCGGTGCGTGTTTACGACGCATACGCCGATCGCGGCGGGGCATGATCGGTTTGACGCGCAGTTGGCGGCGCGGGTGTTGCCGCGGGGGATGACAGAGCCGGCGTCGAAGTTCTTCAAGGATGGATGGCTGGACATGACGCACACGGCGTTGTCGTTCAGCAGGTGGGTGAACGGGGTATCGCGGAAACACGCGGAGGTGTGCAGGCGGATGTTCCCGGGGGTGAGTGTGGAGGGGATCACGAACGGCGTGCATCCGGAGACGTGGATCGCGGCGCCGATGGCGGAGCTGTTTGATCGGGTTTGCGAAGGATGGAGGGATGACGCGCAGCAGTTGAGGCTGGCGTTGCGAGCGGAGGTTGGCGAGGTTCTCGCGGCGCGGCGGCGGACGAAGGCCTTGCTGCTGGAGCGGGTGGAGCGGCTCACGGGTCAGAGATTGGATGCGGGGGTGTTTACGATCGGGATCGCGAGGCGGGCGACGGGGTACAAGCGGCTGGATCTGATTTTGAGGAACGCGGCGCGGCTGCACTCGATCGCGGCGAATGGTGGGGGGTTGCAGTTGGTGTTTGCGGGGAAGGCGCACCCGAAGGACGGGACGGGGCACGAGGTGATCCGGCGGATCAACGATCTCTCACGGGAGACGGGTACGCAGGTGCACGTGACGTTTTTGCCGGGGTACGACATGGACCTGGCGGCGAGCGTGGTGTCGGGGGTGGATCTGTGGTTGAACACGCCGATTGCGCCGCTTGAGGCATCGGGAACGAGCGGGATGAAGGCGGCGATGAACGGGGTGCCATCGCTGAGCGTGCTTGATGGGTGGTGGTGCGAGGGGTGTATTGAAGGCGTGACGGGGTGGGGGATTGGGGACGGGCGCGAGGGCGGGGGGGACGAGGCGGACGAGCGGGACTCGTCGAGTCTTTACGAGAAGCTGGAGAACAGCATTCTGCCGGTGTTCCACGGGGGTCGCGTGGAGTGGGCCCGGGTGTGCGCGCACGCGATCGCGGTGAATGGTGTGTACTTCACGACGCACCGGATGATGCGGAAGTATGCGGAGCGGGCGTATCGGTAGGCGGGGAGGGTGGGGTTATTCCCACTCGATGGTGGCGGGGGGTTTGGAGGAGATGTCGTAGACGCAGCGGTTGACGCCGCGGACTTCGTTGATGATGCGGTTGGAGATGAGGGCGAGGGTTTCGTAGGGGATACGGGACCAGTCGGCGGTCATGAAGTCCTGGGTTTCGACGGCGCGGATGGCGATGGTGGAGTCGTAGGTACGGCCGTCGCCCATGACACCGACGGATTGGACGGGGAGGAGGACGGCGAAGACCTGTGAGGTTTTGCGGTAGAGGTTGGCGGCGGAGATTTCCTCGAGGAGGATCTCGTCGCAATCGCGGAGGATGTCGAGCTTGGGCTTGGTGACTTCGCCGAGGATGCGGACGGCGAGACCGGGGCCTGGGAAGGGGTGTCGCCAGACCATGTGTTCAGGGAGGCCGAGGACTTCGCCGAGGCGGCGGACTTCGTCCTTGAAGAGTTCGCGGAGGGGTTCGACGAGTTTGAAGCCGAGGTCGGCGGGGAGGCCGCCGACGTTGTGGTGGAGCTTGATGCCGGCGGCGGTGCCGGCGTGGCCGTGGCCGCTCTCGATGACGTCGGGGTAGAGGGTGCCCTGGGCGAGGAAGGAGGCGTTGGGGATGCTCTTGGCGGCGGCCTTGAAGACGTCGATGAAGCGTTTGCCGATGCGGCGGCGTTTTTCCTGGGGGTCGGTGATGCCGGCGAGAT
>JBEIUO010000222.1:0-5200 GCA_040374335.1 Phycisphaeraceae bacterium | reverse complement strand
CCCTCCGGCGCACCCACCAGCGACTGGCCGCACCCGTAGCACGTCGTCGACGCTGTCGTCAGTCTCGAAGCCACCGTGTTGATCGTGAACGCCACCGCGGCGACCGCAATGCCGACCACCGGCCACACCGGCACCGTCGTCAGTGAGATCAGCCCCAACGCCGCGAGGGCAATGCCCACCGCAAACGCGAGTACCTTCAACCGGATCCTGTGCATCCACGTCATGCGTGCGAGGTCCTTCTACTCAAGTGCATCCCAAGCGTAGCACAACATACGCCCCCGCCGCCACCCGGATCCCCCCCGACCATCCCCGCGCCCCGTTATACTGACCATGGAATGCGCATCGTCTTCCTCAACTGGGCCGGTATCCGTGACGGTGCGTCCAACGGTGGGGGGGTGAACGGCTACGTCCAAGGCCTCGCCCTCCGCCTCGTCCAGCAGGGCCACGAGGTCTTCTACCTCTCCTCCGGTCTCTCCTACGTCCCCGCCGTCCTCTCGGATAGCCCCGGCGAGTGCACCACCCGCCGCCACGACGACTTCCACGGCGTCCGCGTCCTCGAAATCGTCAACTCCCCGGTCGTCGCCCCCGGCATCTTCCAGTTCCGCGACCCCCTCGGCGAGGTCTCCGCCCCCGAACTCGAACGCGAGTTCACGCGGCTCATGCACCTCATCGAGCCCGACATCGTCCACTTCCACAACATCGAGGGCTTCTCCGCCGGCTGCGCCGACGCCGCCCGCACCCCCTCCGCCACCTGGCCCGGTGCCAAGGTCGTCTTCAGCCTTCACAACTACCACACCCTCTGCCCCCAGGTCTACCTCCTCCAGAACAACCGCCGCCCCTGCTTCGACTACGACAACGGCCACGCCTGCGCCTCCTGCGTCGACTCCATCGACCCCGCCGCCGAGATGAAGATCCGCTGCGGCGACCGCGCCCCGGCACCCCCCGAACCCGTCAAGCCCACGCTCAGCGTCGTCACCCGCAAGATCCGCAAGCTCCTCAGCAGCCCCGTCCAGACCCCCATCGAACCCGACTGGCCCGGCCTCCCCCTCGAATCCGCCGAAGACCTCGCCCCGCAGTCCGACGCCGCGCCGCTCCCCGCGCCTCCCCTCGCCCCGTGGTTCACGCCCGACTCGGAAGACTGGGCCCCCCTCAGCAACGACGTCACCCCCGAACTCTCCAACGACCGCGCCCCCTCCGATTACGGCCGCCGCCGCCGCGCCATGGTCGACATGCTCTCCCGCTGCGACCGTGTGCTCGCCGTCTCCACCTTCGTACGGGCCAAGTTCGAGGCCATGGGCGTCAGCCCCCGCGTCCTCGAACTCATGCCCATCGGCAGCCGCATGCCCGAGTTCATCCCCCCCGATTGGAACCTCGTCAGCGCCCCGCCCTCCTTCGACACCAACCGCCGCATCCGCCTCGTCTTCCTCGGCTACAACAACTTCGCCAAAGGCCTCCACATGCTCGCGGACAGCCTCGACCTGCTCGTCCCCGAAGTCCTCGACCGCTTCGAGCTCCACGTCCACGCCAAGGACGTTCACACCATCGAACGCCGCCTCCGCATCCTCGACGGCCGCCTCGGTGAAATCCACATCCGCCCCGGCTACGACTACCACGACGTCCCCCGGATCCTCTCCGCCAAAGACGTCGGCATCGTCCCCAGCGTCTGGTGGGACAACGGCCCCCAGACCGTCATGGAGTACTTCGCCTGCGGCATCCCCGTCCTCGCCGCGGCACTCGGCGGCATCCCCGACCTCGTCCGCGACGGCCACAACGGCTGGCTCTTCCGAGGCAACGACCGCTTCGACCTCGCCCGCCGCCTCGCCTCGCTCGCCGCCGATCCCGGCCAGATCGCCCGAACCAGAGTCAACGTCACTCCCCCCCGCTCGATGGCCGAGCACGTCACCGAACTGGAGGCCCTGTACCGACGCTGCCGCGAGGCCGGCGCGGGTCTGCGCTGACCCCTGCCGACACCCTGTCGGTTGTTCACGCAACCTGAACGGAGCGGCCGTCGCGGCTATCATGCCCCCTTAGGCTTTTACGGAGGTACTGGGCGAGATGCAATCAACAGCGGACGCGAGCGAAACCACGGCCAAGGCCGCCGAAGGACCGCGCGCCCCCGCTCCCACCCCACCCGGGGTCGGAGTCATGGGAGGCGACTACGCGAAGGACCGGACGCACCGCCCTCATCTCGTTTTTAGGTACCAGACCCGAGCACTGATCGCCGCGCAGATGTTCCAGCGGTTCGGCCCACGCACCGAGCGCCCCGAGATCCTCGACCTGGGCGCCGCCGAAGGCCGGACGATGGTCCGTACCCATGAGATCCTGAACGCCCGCCGCAGCGTCGGCGTCGAGTACTCCCGCGAGCTCATCGAGGCCTCCGGCGAACTACCCGCCAACTGCAGCATCGTGCAGGGCGACGCCACCGCGCCGCACGCAGCGATCGCCAAGGGCTCCTTCGACCTCGTCACCGCGCTCGCGGTCCTCGAGCACGTCGAAGACCCCGTCGCCCTCTGCACCCGCGCGTTCGAGGCCCTTCGCCCGGGCGGCGTCTTCGTCGCGACCTGTCCGAGCGGCGTGTGGGATTCGATCTCCGGCATGCTCCGCCTGCACAAGGACGAGCACCACACCGGCGCGTTCAACCGTCAGAAGTTCGAGAGTGTGGCGAAGGCCGGGGGCCTCACCCCCCGTCTGTACGAGCGGTTCATGCTCGCGCCAGTGGGGTTCCTTCCGTACATCGGGGTCCGCGTCTCTCCCGCGTGGGCCCTGCGGGTCGATCGTCTCTTCGCCCGCGTGCCGCTCGTGAACCTCACGATGGTCAACCAGGTTTTCGTCGGCGTCCGGCCGGCGTAGTCCGCACCGCTCGGCGGGGGATCGGGGTCAACGTGCAACACGCGCTGTCGATGCAGTCCAAGGAATCCGTCGTGATCGAGCCCGCTTCCCTCAACCCAGAAGCCAGACGCCAACGCTACATCGAGCTCGCGCTCCCGTACATCCCGCGCCTGCTCCACCTCGTCGACCGCAACCCGTTCAGCAGAACCTACGGCTGCTTCGACCGCTCCTTCTGGCACTACCGCACGATGGACTTCCCCTGCGGCATGTCCCAGGAGTTCGTCCTTCCCCTCGCGCTCGTCCACACCCGCCAGTACCCCGGCAACCCGTACCACGGCGTCGCCCGCGTCCGCGAGATCGCCGAGGCCGGCGTCCGCTACCTCGTCGACAGCTCGTACAAGGACGGCACGACCGACGACTACTTCCCCTTCGAACGCGCCATGGGCGCGCTCGTCTTCTCCCTCTACGCCGCCAGCGAGGCCTACCAGGTCCTCGGGATGAACGACCAGCGCGTCGTCGAACTCTTCGCCAAACGCGTCGCCCACCTCGGCCACGAGAACGAAACCGGCCAGCTCGCCAACCACCAGGCCCTCGCCGCCCTCGCGGCGTACAACGTCTTCAAGATCACCGGCGACCCCAAGCACAAGCGCATCGCCGACGACCGCGTCGAGCTCACCCTCTCCTGGCAGAACAAGTCCGAGGGCTGGTTCCAGGAGTACGAGGGCGCCGACCCCGGCTACCACACCTGCTCCATCGACTTCCTCGCCAAGCTCATGAAGAAGCGGGGCGACACTGAGCTCGTGAAGCCGCTGGTCAAGGCTGTGGAGTTCGCCTGGAACTTCATGCACCCCGACGGCTCCTACGGCGGCGAGTACGGCAGCCGCAATACGTACCACTTCTACCCCCACGGCTTCGAGCTCATGGCCCCGCACACCGAGAAGGCCGGGCAGATCGCCGACGGCTTCCTCGCTGGTTCGCTCAAGGGCAAGCGGTACATCAACGACGACGACCGCATGACCGCGCACTACGTCTACGACTTCATTCAGGCCTACGAGGACTTCCACGCCACCCGCCCGCACCCGATGGCCGTCGACCGCACCCACCGCGAGACCCGCTACTTCGAGGGCTGCCGCATCGCCGTCCGCTTCGACGGTGCCGACGGCTACCACGCCGTGAGCAACCTCAGCAAGGGCGGCGTCGTGAAGGTCTTCGACCGCCGCGGCCCCATCGCCTCCGACACCGGCCTCATCGGCCGACTCAGCGACGGCAAGGTCGTGGTCAGCCACCTCGTGAAGAACGACGCCCGCATCGAGAAATCCGCCGACGGCCGCACGTTCACCGTCCGCACGCCCCTCTGCTACCGCCGTCACAAGCTCCCGACGCCACTGACGAACATCATCTTCCGCGCCGGCATGATCACCGTCGGTCGCTTCAACGCGAACCTCGTGCGCAGCACGCTGCAGAAGGTGCTCATCACCGGCAAGTCCGCGACCCAGTGGGAAGTGACCCGCACGATCGAGTTCCGCGACGGCGAGGTGGTCGTGGAAGACCGCATCCCCGTGGACTGCCCGCTCACCGAGCTCGCCGCGGGTTCCGACGCCACGAGCATCTACGTCGCGAACAGCAACGTGTACCAGGAGTCGGTGCTCTGCCCGTGGCAGTGGTGCGACATCACCAAGCTGCCCGTGGAGAACGGCCAGCGCGTGTGGCGCCGGGTCTACGCCCGCCAGCAAGCCGGAGCCGAAGCGTGAACGCCCCCGGCACCCGCGACTACGCCCCCGGGGTCTCCGTGGTGATCCCGTGCTACAACGAGGAGCACGCCATCGCGAAGACCTTCGCCGATGTGGAGCGAGCCCTCAACACCTGCGGCCTGGACTACGAGATCATCGCGGTCAACGACGGCAGCAAGGACGGCACGGGCGAGAAGCTCGACGCGCTCGCGAAGGCCGACGCGCGGCTTCGCGTGATCCAGAGCCCATTTAATCGCGGGTACGGCGCTTCGCTCAAGGCCGGAATATCCATCGCCCGCTTCGACCGCATCGTGATCACCGACGCCGACGGCACTTACCCCAACGACCGCATCCCCGACCTGCTCCGCGAGCTCGAGAACGCCGACATGGTCGTGGGCGCACGCATCGGCTCCAACGTGAACATCCCGCTGGCGCGGCGGCCTGTGAAGTGGCTGCTTCTGCAGTACGCCCGCTGGCTCTGCCGCGCGGATATCAAGGACGTGAACTCCGGCCTCCGCGCGTTCTGGATCCGTCACGCCCGCAGCGTCTGGAGCATGCTCCCCAACGGCTTTAGCTTCACGACTACGATCACCATCGCCTCGCACATCCATCTGCTCCGATCGGCAGAGCGTCGGGTAGGG
>JBEIUO010000726.1:0-2097 GCA_040374335.1 Phycisphaeraceae bacterium | reverse complement strand
GGACTTCACGCCCGTCTGCACCCGCGAGGCCTGCATGTTCCGCGACGCCCACGCCCAGCTCGCGGATGCCGGCGTCCGTGTCGTTGGCATCAGCCCGCAGGACTCCGCCAGCCACCGCCGGTTTCGTGAAGCGCACTCGCTCCCGTACCGCCTGCTCGCCGATCCCCAACGCACCGTCATCGCCCCATACGCGGGAACGGTCGCTGGGATTCCGCTGCCGTTCTTCACGCGGCGCGTGACCTACCTCATCTCACGGAACGGCGTCGTCGCCGACCGAGTGATCGCCGACCTCAGCGAGGCCGCGCACCGCCGCATCATCGCCGCGGCAGGCTCCGCGGGCTAAACAGCCGTTCCCTCGCGCTGCTGGTGATGAGTTGAACGCCGGGGTGCCGCACGCGCCGTTCGATCGAGATCGCGTAGAAACTCTCGTGGACGTTCTCCAGCCTCGCGATCCGCTTTACGCCGTACTGCTCCACCACCTCGGCGTCGATGACCGACGGCGCGGCGAAGATCCCCTTCCCGGCCTGGCCGAAGACCTTCAGCAACGCGCTGTCCGCAAACTCCGCCACGATCCGAGGCCTCACGCCCTGCTGATCAAACCACTGGTCGAGCAGGCGGCGCGAGATCGAACCCTCGGTCGGTAGAAGAAACGGTTGGTCGTTGAGAGATTCCGGGAATCCCCTGCGCACGCGCGCCGCGAGGGCTCCGCTTGCGAACAGGGAGATCCCCGACCTTCCGAGTTCGTGGCTGTACGCCTTGACGCTGACCGAGGGCGGCAGTGGGGCGTCGGTCAGCACCACGTCAAGCTCGTGGACCGCCAGTCGGGCCAGCAGATCCGTCGACTTGCCTTCGGCGCACACGAGGCGGATCTGGTTCGTCGCGGCGAAGGCCGGGAGCAGCAAGCGGTGGACGATGAGCTTCGGCAAGACGTCCGCGATGCCGACGTGCAGCAACACGGCCCGGGAGCTCTTCACGCCCCGCAGCGATTCGAGCAGTTCAGCGCCGATCGAGAAGATCTCGTCGGCGTACCGGAAGACTCCGCGTCCCTCTTCCGTGAGTTCCAGCCTGCGACCGACCCGGACGAAGAGCTTGCGCCCGAGTGAGTCCTCGAGTTCGCGCAGTTGGCCCGAGATCGTCGGCTGGGCAACGTGGAGCCGTTCGCAGGCCTCGGCCACGCCCCCGTGCTTGGCAACCGCCCAGAAGTACTGCAGATGGTGGTAGTTCAACTTGTCCATGGTCCATAATAGATCGGAAAAACCGATGAGAGATTGAGTTCAAATCTATTTGTTGATCGCCGATGTGAGCGTAAGTTCCATAGGTCACGAAAGGAAGAGGCCATGCGGCTCGAGATTCGGTCTGCGGGTGCGAGTCTGACGGAAGCGATCAGGGAATGGGCAAAGTCCCGGATCCTCTTCGCCGTCGGCAGATTCAGCAGCCGGGTCGAGGCTGTCAAGGTCGTCCTCGGTGACGTGAACGGGCCGAGGGGTGGGGTCGACCAAAGGTGCGTGGTCGAAGTCAGAGTACGGTCGGGCGGCACGCTCGTCGCAGAAGTGGTCGATACCGACCTCTACGCCGCGATCAGCCGCGCCGCCGACAGGGCGGCCCGTCGCGTCCGAGACGCCCTCGCGAGAGCCGCTGATGCTCGCCGCGCACAGGGCCGCAGGCCTTCCGGTCGGTAGCCGCTTTGACTGCAGAGGAGTCCGTTGATGCTCGCCGTGCTTGACCTGTTCTCGTCCCTGCCACAACACGCGTGGCTCTACGTGGGCTTCATCGGTCTCGTGTTCGCGTTCCTGGCGCTGGATCTGGGTGTCTTCCACCGCAAGGCCCACGTCGTCTCCATGAAGGAAGCCCTCACCTGGACCGTTGTCTGGGTGTGCACCGCCCTCCTCTTCAATGTCTGGATCTACTTCGCCTACGAGAACCACTGGCTCGGTGTCGGCCTCAACGTCGCCCAGCTCGACGGCGTCGCGCGTGATGTCCACGGCGCCGAAGCCGCCAAGCTCTACCTCGCGGGCTACCTCGTCGAGAAGAGCCTCGCGATGGACAACGTCTTCGTCATCGCCATCGTCTTTAGCTATTTCGCTGTCCCCGCGCTCT
>JBEIUO010000677.1:0-2318 GCA_040374335.1 Phycisphaeraceae bacterium | reverse complement strand
GGAGTACGGTCGAGACATGAGCTCGAGCGTCCGCCTGACATCCGGGTTCTTGAAGGTGCGTCGGGCCTCCCGCGCTTTGGCGTGCAGGGAGGCAGCCGTCTCATAGTCACCCAGCCGGGCGTACTCTGCTGCCTGCTCGATCCACATGTCAGCCGCCACCGTGGCCACCCACGCCTTGTGCCATCGCTGAAGGGACTTGATGGTGTCCTGTACGCAGTTTGTGACGAACTCGATGTCTGTGAGATCGAGAACGGTGCCGTTCTCTTCCCATGCTTCCTGCATGTTCTTGAGAGCGTCGTACGCCGCGTAGTCCGAGATGCCGATGTCCTGGTGTACGTCCGCGAAGAGGCCAACGGTGTCCTCGTGGGGGTCTCGGATGATGTTGTCGAAGTGTACCGTCCGTTCCATCACTCACCTCCTTGCGCTTTGCTGTTTGCTTCCACTGCCAGACCCTTCACGTAGTTGCTCCCGTGCACGACGATGCCGATGTTGGCCCTGCGGTCATCCTGAGACTTCCGACCATTGCACGCGCTCTGCCCGCCGCAGGTCGCACAGGTCAGCCGATGACCCGCTTCCTTCGACGCGGGGCACACGACCATGCGGTCTGCTGCCCTCAGCTCCTCGGCGGAGCCGAAGGTCGTGAAGGCTCGCCACCCCTGAGCGTTCGCCAGGAGTGCATCGACTGGACCGTGGGCCGAAGCCATCAGGAGGGAGCGGAAGGCCGGGTCCGCCGTGCGACCGGCGTAGGCGTACTTCTCACTCCACTGATGGGTGTACCCGCTTGTTTTGCCTCCAGCGTCCCGAACGGGCTTCATCATCGCTTCCCACACGCCGTAGGGAGCGGCGGCGGGATCGCCGTAGGATCCAGCACGGAACCCGCTCAGCATCCCGATCTCGACCAGGGCCCCGCAGAGGTTGCCCACGGTCTCAGGGCTGACAGCCTTGTAGGAGCCGCGCTGGTACGCGGCGTAGACCGAACAGACCATCTTGATGCTGACGTAGCAGCCCTTGCCCCCTGCGTACGGACACAGGCCACAGATGGCGTGGTCTTGACCTGTTCGGACTGCCTCGTTGGGCTTCATGTCCGTGCGGATGATGAAGGACTGCGCCATCGCGCCGGTCTTGGCGTTGGTCGCGTTCCCCATCACACGGTTGACGATTACGGCGATTGGGACAGACGGATCCACCACCGATGGGCCCTCGTACACGAGGAAGCCCACCGGACTCTTGGTCTTGGCCATGTTCACTCCTGGATGTTCAGACTCGGATTGCGTTGCTTTCATTGAGCCATGGGAGCTTCTTGCAGAACTCCTCCCACGCGATCTTGCTGTTCTCGCCGAGCCAGCCTCGGCCATCTTCTCTCAGCCACGCCAGTAACTGCTGGGGCGCGGTGAAGGCCTCCGCCTTCGACTTCACGATGTGGGGCTTTTCCGGCCCCTCTCTATTGGGCATGTGCCGGGTGATCTCTACGATGTAAGAACCCTTGACGCTGTAGAACGTGCTCACGTCCACGGTGGGACGGTCATTGCGAAGCGGGCCATCATCAACGGTGCTGATCTCCCAGCCCTCGAACACGAGGTCCAGGTCACCCGACCTCTCAAGTCGGATTTGGGTTGACGCCCCAAGATGGGCGCGGCAGTAGCCAACGCGGTCTGCTGTAGTCTCGTACTTCTCGCTCATGATGATGTCCTTGTGGTTGGGTGGGGAAAGGGCCGTGTCTTGCCGCCCTTATCCCAGTTTGCCCGGACTCACACGCGGGCTGGAGGGCTACTCCTCGGCACCAGCCGAGATGGCCTTCGCCGCCTCCACACCCTTCGGCGTGGAGAAGTAGGCGATCTCAGGGAAGATACCAACCACCACGTTCCCGTTCACGAGGAAGGTGCCTTCCTCCTTCTGCTTCTTGGCGACGTCGATGTCCGCGAACTTGGCCACGAGGCCCTCACCGTCAACGACCTCCACGCTCCAGCCCTCAGGAATGAGGCCCGTCGCGCCGATGTACATGGCCACGGGGCGGAACACCGAGGCGTACGACTCCTCAATCTTGCCCTCCACCTCCGCCAGGGCCGCTGCGATGTCATCACGGCTGGACTTGACCGTCACCCCGACGATACCGCTCCCGTTCAGGAAGGACTCGAACATGGGGAACATGATGGCGTCGATTTCGTTGAGCTTCGTGCGTGCGGACAGAGCCTTGACGCTGAACGAAGCACCGTTCATCACGTCCGTGAGCTTCGGCTTCTTGAGGTTGCCGTCCTTGTCGCAATCTGCCGGATCGCTGCCCTTCACGCTGTAGCGTCGGGCCAGGTACTCGTTGGCCG
>JBEIUO010000791.1:0-1713 GCA_040374335.1 Phycisphaeraceae bacterium | reverse complement strand
GGTGACGTCCCATGTTGACGTTGAGGACGATCTTGCGGAGGCGGGGCTGAGCCATCGGGTTGGAGATGCCGAACTGCTCGGCGATCTTGGCGCGGATGGTTTCCTTGTAGAGGGTTTCGAGGCGGGAGGGGACGCGCGGGCCGGCGTCGACCTCTGGGGCGTCGGCGTGGGCGTGTGCGTGGGCCTGGGGCTTCTTGCTGCCCGCGGGCTTCTTGGCGCCGTCTTTGCCGCCCTGGGGACCCTTGCTCTTGTTATCTACCTTGGCCATGGTCAGGACTCACTCTTACGGGACATCGGCGGGTCCCCAACAGGGGACGGGCCGTTTGGATTACTTGGACGCGGCGGCACGGGGGCCGCGGACCTTTCCGAGGACCTTGGCGTCGACGCCGCGCTTGCGGGCGACGCGGACTTTGGAGCCATCGGCCTCGGCCTTGAAGCCGACGCGGACGGGCTTACCGTCGACGATGGGGCTGACCTTGGAGATGTGGAGGGGGAGTTCCTTGGAGATGACTCCGCCCTGGGGGTTGATGCGGCTGGGCTTGAGGTGCTTGGTATGGACGTTGATCCCGCGGATCACGACGGTGTCGTCCTTGGTGATGACACGGAGGACTTCGCCGGTCTGACCCTTGAAGTCACCGCTTCTGACCATCACTGTGTCGCCCTTGCGAACGTGGCGTGGCATGTTGCGTTCATCCTTCTGCGTGCGGCGCGAGACCACAAGGTCGTGCGCGGGTGGTGGTACGGGATCAGACGACTTCGGTGGCGAGGGAGACGATCTTCATGTAGTTGCGGTCGCGGAGTTCACGGGCGACCGGGCCGAAGATACGGGTGCCCTTGGGGTTGCCGTCGTCCTGAATGAGGACGACAGCGTTGCTGTCGAACTTCACGTAGGAGCCGTCGGCGCGGCGGGTGGGCTTGGTGGTGCGGACGACGACGGCCTTGCTCTTGTCGCCGGGCTTGACGTCGGCACCGGGGAGTGCGCGCTTGATGGAGACGAAGACGCGGTCACCGACGCCGGCGATACGGCGGGTGAACTTGCCGGTCGCGGTGGTACCGCCGTACACACGGATGACGTAGGCGATTTTCGCGCCGGAGTTATCCGCAACTTCGCACCTGGTTTCCTGCTGAAGCATGACGATCCTGCCTTCCGGTCGGACGGTCCCACGCGGGGAGCGTTCGCGACGGTTTAGTGAGAGGTCTCCGCGACTGCCTTGGCGCTGGCCAGGGCGGCGGCGATGTCCGCGCGACGCTCGACGATACGAACGAGCTTCCACGTCTTGGTCTTGCTGACCGGGCGGCACTGGGCCACCTCGACGCGGTCCCCGTTGCTGGACTCGTTCTTCTCGTCGTGCACATGGAGAACGGTCCGCTGACGGAGGTACTTGCCGTACTTGGGGTGCTTGGCGAAGTAGCCGAGCACCACGGTGCGGGTCTGGTTTCGGGAGTCGCTTTCGACGACGCCGATCTGGGTACCTTTGATCTGATTGGTCTCGGTCTGAGCCATCGTTCGTGCCTCGCTGGGCCCGCGGGAATCGCGGGCCACGCCGTGTTACTTCTTGGTGCCCCGCGCGATCTGACGAGCCCGGCGCTCGGTGAGGAGGCGCGCGATGTCCTTGCGGGTTTTCTCGAACTGGGAGTGGTCGTCGACCTTCTCGGTGACGGTCTGGCTGCGAAGGTCGAAGAGCTTGTTGCGCATGGAACCGAGTTCCTGCT
>JBEIUO010000696.1:0-2232 GCA_040374335.1 Phycisphaeraceae bacterium | reverse complement strand
TGTCAGTGTCCGGGATAACGCCAGTGGTTTCAAGTGAAATGCACAAGCCCCTCCGGTTTCCCGCCCCCCTCAGCCACCGGACACCAGGACTTTCACCTACCCCCCCTACTCCAACTCCCGCTTCGCCCCCTCGATCACCCGGTCCCAGTCAAACGCCGGCCCCGGATCCACCTTGTTCTTCTGGATATGCCAGTGCCCCAGCATCCCCTTGAAGGATGCAAATGCCTCAGGACTAAGGGTTTGCGGATCAACACCCCCCTCCGCCCCCCGCGGGTACTCAAGCCCTATCCCCGGCAACGCCCGATGCAACGCCGCCGTCAGCTTGATCAACGCCTCGTACTGCTCCTTCGTCAGGTCGAACATCGTCAGTTCTTGCCCCTGCAGTTCCCCCGTCACCAGCCGCTCCGGGTACCCGACGAACCCCGCCGTCCGCACCCCGCCATCGCCCTTCGCCCCCGGCAGCGTCACCCGCCACCGCCCCGCCTCGTCCCGGGCGTACCACTTCTCCAGCGGCGACCCCTCGAGTTTCGGGTACGCCCCCATGTTCGCGATCTCGATCCCCACCGAACGGTCGTTCGCGATCGTCGCGTGAAACGCCCGCTCCTTCACGTCCAACGTCTGGTAGATCGTCCCGTCAATATCCAACATGAAGTGGACCGACAGCCCCCTCGCATCATGCAGCACCCGGAAGCAGTCCCGGCTCACCCCGCACACGTCGTAGTGGATCACAAACTGATCCACCCGCGCCCGCAGATCCTCCAGCGTCCAACCCCCGCCCCGCACCCGCTCAAACTCCTCGTCCGTAAGCCCCGCCGCGCGAATCCCGTACCGGGCCGGCGTCGCCAGCTTCTCCTTGCTCATCTCCCACGCCATCTGGTCGCGGGGGACAAACCGGCGCTCGGTGCGGTACCCGTCGTACCCCCCGGCATCCATCCAGAGCACCACCGGGGTCCCCGTATGGAAATACCTCCCAGCCACCACGATCTCATCCCCGCGGCGGTCGGCCATGTCCCCCACCCTTGGCTTCGAGGAGCACCCCGTCAGCCCCCCGCAAGCCCCAGAACCGCCGCCACGACCGCCATCCACGTCTTCATCGCGTTGCTCCAGACAACACCACCGGTCATCCAAACACGACAACCCCCGAGCCGGAGGCACGGGGGTCGCGACGATCAAAGGTCGGGGTGGGATTCGAACCCACGGATAACGGATTTGCAATCCGTCCCATTAGACCACTCTGGCACCCGACCGGAGGGGAGACCATCATAGCGGCCACCACGGCACGCCTCAACACCCCGCGATTTCTCACGGATTGACACAGTTCTCGGCCCGACCCGAGTCCCGGAAGACCCGGACAATGCGAACGGTCTCCTCGGCCACGGCCACTTGGGCCTGGTCGGTCGAGGCCCCCGAGTGGTGCGTGCAGTAGACCCCGGGCATCTTCACCGTCTCGCTCGCAAAGGCGGCCTCGGGATCCCCCGGCTGCCCTTCGAGCACATCCAGGCCGCACCGCAGCTTCTTCTCCGCGACCGCCGCGCGAAGCGCCGCTTCATCCACGATGCCCGCCCGGGACGTATTGATGAAGTACGCCCCCTGCCGCATCGCCCCGAAGAACTCCGCGCCGAACAGCTTCTTCGTCGAATCGACCAGCGGCAGGTGGACGCTCACCGCGTCGCACTGGCGTACCAGTGCGAGCAGGGCCGGTGTGTCGTTGCCACCAAACTCGCAGTTCAGCGCCGACGCGTGCTGGGGGGTAATCCCGCGCGACCACGCGATCACACGCATCCCAAAGGCAACAGCCCGGCGGATGACCTCCTGACCGATCGCACCCACCCCCACCACCCCCAGCGTCATTCCTTTCAGCCCCCTCGCGCCGCCCGCGCCGGTCTTCCCGAACTCCTTCTTGTTCCACTTGCCGGCACGCATCATCTCGACCTGATCACCGATCCGGCGATCGCAGCAGAGCAGCAGCCCCATCGTCAGTTCCGCAACGGCCACCGCGTTCATCCCCGGGCAGTTGCACACCTTGATTCCGCGCGCCGTCGCCGCGCCGACGTCGATGTTGTCCACACCCGACCCCGCGCGCACGATCAGCTTGAGCGACTCCGCCTTCGCGAGTGTCGCCGACGGAACCTTGGTCGATCGCACGACCAGCACGTCCGGGCGCAGCTTCTCGAGCGCCCCCGGAATGCCGTCGATCCCGAGCGTGGGATCACTCACGACCTCGCACCCGAG
>JBEIUO010000341.1:0-4016 GCA_040374335.1 Phycisphaeraceae bacterium | reverse complement strand
GGCGAAGCCCGCGCGTCGGTCGCGCAAGGCGGGGTCGAAGGCGGCCAAGGCTACGTCGCGCAAGGCGGGGTCGAAGGCGGCCAAGGCTACGTCGCGCAAGGCGGGGTCGAAGGCGGCGAAGCCCGTTCGTCGCGTTCCCGGCCTCTCCTTCCGGTCGCAGTACCACATGTACGGCACTCCGTCCGTTCACGCGATGGCGGCCAACAAGCGTCGCCGCCACAGCCGCCGCATGCGCCCCAACGTGCTCGTGCCCGGTGGCAAGCAGGTCGTGCAGTACCGCGCTGGCAGCAAGCGTGGTGAGACGATCGTGGTTCCGTCGCTCACCCTGGAGCACTCCTACGAGCGTGGCTTCAAGTTCGGCGGCGTCGCGAAGCGTGCTCACGGCAAGCGTGGCAAGGGCTGGCGCTCGGATCTGATCTCGCTCCTCCGGGCCGCGGAGCGGTCTGGCCGTCCTGCGGGCGGGTCGAAGAAGAAGGCCGGTGGCAGCAAGGCCGCTGGGAAGAAGAAGGCCGGTACCAGCAAGAAGGCCGGTGGCAGCAAGAAGGCGACCGCCGTCGCCGCAAATCGGAGGCACTCGATGCGTCGTCGTCACAGCAAGCGCACCAGCAAGAACCCGCTCTACACGATCATGTCCAACAAGCGGCACGGCCGCCGGATGCGGAAGAACCCGCTGATGGTGTACGGACGCGATCTGCTCTCCGAGGTGGTGATGCCCGCGGGCGTCGCGACCGGCGGCTTCCTGATCGCCAACGCGCTCTCGAACGCCGTGGCCTCGAACGAGGGCATGCGGAACCTGCTGGATCGCGGCCGTGACGCCGATCAGGCGCTCGCGACGAAGTCGGTCGCGAACGGCGTGGGCATCCTCGCCACCCTCGGCGTCGCCGCCTACGGTGCGAAGAGCGGCAACAAGCTGATCACCGACAACGCCACCCCGCTCCTCACGGGCATGGGCCTGTCGCTGATCGCTCGCCTGCTCCGCGGCACCGGCCTCTCGCCGTACCTCGGTGAGTACGTCGAGCAGCCGATGTCGGGCCTCGGCCAGACCTACTACGCGGCGGCGGGCGTCGGGGCCTACGTCAACGATCCCTCGGCGGGCATCGGTGACGCGACCTACTACGCGACGGCGGGCCTCGGGCAGTACGCCGAGGGCATCGACCCGGCGGATCAGGCGTCGGTGGACGGCCTCATGGACGTCATGGAGGCCGCGGCTGGCTCCCCGATCCTCGAAGCGGCGGCGGGCGTGGGCGAGTACATCGAGCAGCCGATGAACGGCGTCGGTGAGTACGTCGAGCAGCCCATGTCGGGCATGGGCGACGCCACCTACTACGCCACGGCCGGTCTCGGTGCCGAGGCGGACGCGACCCTCCAGAAGTGGTACCAGAAGCACCAGCCCCCGTTCGCGTCGATCCAGACGCCGACGGACATGGCGGCGGCCGTGACGAAGGAGATCCCCTACGATCGCCCGATCCCGACCTCGCTCGTGACCCCCGAGGGCAAGGGCTACGCTGGCGGCCTCTTCGCTCGCTCGCTCTTCGCGGGCATGTTCTGAGCAGAACCGGGTGCCCTGGTGTAAGCTAGGGCACCCGTCGCGACCCCCACACCAACGAGAGCAGGGAACATGGCACGGAAGAAGCGCACTTCTCGCAATCCGAAGTACGTCGTGGCGAACAAGCGGCGTATGCGTCGGAACCCCGAGGAGGGCATCATCCAGACGCTCGTGCTTCCCTCTCTCGTCGGCGCGGGAGGCCTGCTGGCCTCGCAGTGGGTGAACCAGTCGCTCGTCTCGCAGCTGCTGGTCGGACAGGATCCGCGCCTCTCGTCGCTCGTGACGGGCGTGGGCGTCGGCGCTCTGCTCGTCTCGTTCGGTGAGGGCGTTGGGCTCTCCCGCGAGATCGCAGAG
Source organism: Phycisphaeraceae bacterium (assembly GCA_040374335.1). Classification (GTDB taxonomy): domain Bacteria; phylum Planctomycetota; class Phycisphaerae; order Phycisphaerales; family UBA1924; genus JBEIUO01. The sequence goes on along the minus strand of JBEIUO010000341.1, from coordinate 2,116 downwards.
GCTGCCGCGACTGGCGCGGGCATCTCGGGCATCATGCCCTGGCTTCCCAAGGTGGCGACCGAGAGCACCCTGATGCCGCAGCCCATGTCGGGCATGGGCCTCATGGTGGACGTCAGCCACTACGGAGCCCCGTACAAGGGCCTGTTCGGCCTGGGCGCTGGCCCGGTCGATCTTCCGGCGGTGTCCACGGTGACGCCGACCGACCTTGCCTTCCCGGCCAAGAACGCCGCGCAGGTGAAGGAAGTCACGATCCCCTTCGCCAACCCGAAGACCGAGCGCGGATACGCCGGAGGAATCTTCGCACGCCAGCTGTTCAGCGGCGTGATGGCGTGATAGACTCTCTGCGTCCCAGTAGCCGACGGGTGAAAGCTCCGTACCGCTGCGGGGTTCTGGGACGCAGGGACGATTGCCACGGTGGCGATCGTCGCAGGAAACAGCGGGAAGTCTGATCGAGCGGATCAGGCGGAGTCGCGGGCGGAAAAAACCCTCGGGAGCGCTCGCGATTGTAGGAGATCGAGACCATGCCCAAGATCGTCGGTACCCGCGAGCGCGTCCACCAGCCCTTCTACGATAGCCTCATCCGCGTGGACGGCTCGGCGGACCTCCGCAACACCAACCTCGGCGTGTTCGGCGCCGTGCAGTCGCGCTCGCAGCTGTTCGTGCGCCAGGGCGCGGACATCGCGGTCAGCAACCTGACCACGGGCGGCTTCTTCCCGTCCGACCAGACCTTCATCACGCTGGCCGTCCGCGTCTGGACGTACTTCCGGTTCAACCCGGAGGCGCCCGTCACGGTGGACGCCCAGGTCGGCGCGCAGCCGGTGGGCGCGATCAACGGGGTCTTCCCCGACCGCGTCCAGCGGGTCCACAAGCTCTACCACCAGTCGGAGAACCAGTTCTTCTGGCAGCTGGTGGCGGGCGACAAGCCGCAGCTGACCACCTTCACGGCGTACACGCCGTTCGCGGGCGGCCTCGACGGCTTCTTCGCGGACTCGCGCCTGCCGCGCGCGAACAACGGCGTCCCGACGTCGTCGGCCCTCATGCGGCTGGCCCGTCCGGTCCTCATCCCGCCCCGCCAGGGCTTCCAGTGCGTCGCCATCGCGTCGCCCATCGGCCAGACGACCGGCGCGTCGGTGATCGAGCAGCTGAACGGCCTCGTGCCGAACAACAGCCCGAACGCCCTCATCACCGGCTCGGGCTCGACCACGGGCACCGCGACCGGCACCGGCCTCTCGGTCCCCGGCATCGACAACATCGAGAAGGACATCAAGTACCTGATCGATGGCATCCATTCGCGCGACGTGCTCTGAGCACAATGATTTCGGGCACTTACGCCAGCAAGCGGTAAGAGTCCGAGGTCATCGCAGACAAGAAGCCCCGGCCGCAAGGTCGGGGCTTCTTGTTTCTGCCTTGCGTGCGACCGAGCTTCGGACATGATGGACGAAGTGTCTGACAACTTGCTCGACAGGGCGCTGCTTCTCGGTGCGGTTTTCGGGGACGGCTACATTCAGCAGCGCGGCGAAGACAGCTTCAAGGTCGTCGTCACCAGTGGCAACCAATACCCCGCGTGGTTTGATCGCATCGACTTGCTCTTCGAGCGCGTGTTCGGGGCGAGGCCGCATGTGTACGAAAAGTGCTGCGACGACGTCAGCGACGAAGCAAAGGCAGCCCGTGGTGCTGAATACAGGTTTTGTGAGAAGCATCTGACCGTTTCTGGCAGCGTGCTGCTCGACTCTTTTGGCCTGATCAGCAAGTACCAGACGGGCCACGGCTTCGGTTCGGAGTCGCCCCGTTTCGCCGCCGTGCCTGACTGGGTGACGTCAGACCCCGAGGCCGTGCGGCATTTTGTTCTGGGACTTGTGGAGACCGACGGCTGGTTTAGCTACACGTCGGACGCGAGGTCGAGGGGGCGCAGGTGGGCGAGATTCGGCTTCGCGCAAAAGGACGAGGGTCTATCTCGCTGGTTTCAGTCGGTTCTTGCTGGCAACGGTTTCGTGGCAACGCGAGGCTGGGGAAAGGATTCGGGCACCTGGGAGGTCGTCGTCAGCGAACAGTCCCACGTCAAGCGCCTGGGCGAGTGGCTCGGCTCGTCGGCCAAGTACGCGGCGCTGCTCGCGAG
>JBEIUO010000779.1:0-1755 GCA_040374335.1 Phycisphaeraceae bacterium | reverse complement strand
GGACGGCGGCGACGCTGGCGGTGCTGACGGGGAACATCGGGCCGGCGGGGAGGCTGAAGCTGGAGGCGTGCGGGATCGCGCCGGAGCGGTTCGCGTTGCACGTGTGGGGGGATGAGTCGCGAAGAGATCCTCCCCGTCGGGCGGATTTGGTGGAGGTGGCGATGGAGCGGTGGGGGCGGGGGTTGGGGCGGCGGGCGATGGCGGAGGAGGTTGTGGTGATCGGGGATACGCCGGGGGACGTGGAGTGCGCGAAGGCGCACGGGTGTCGGGCGTTGGCGGTGGCGACGGGGCATTACGGGGTGGAGGCGCTGCGGGCGAGCGGCGCGGATCTGGTGGTGGAGACGTTGGCGGGGACGGCGGAGGTGGCGGGGTGGTTGCTGGCGCGCAAGTGACAGGGACCGACAGTTTTCGTGGGAAAGATGGCGGCGGGGCGAGGTCGCGCGCGGGTTTGGCTACCATGGCGGAACAATGGGAGCAGATGTGCGATGACCGACTCCTACAGAGCCTTGTGCAACGACTACTACGTGAACATGAAGGTCCAGACCAAGATGGAGCTGCCGCGGACGCGGGAGACGGTTCTTGAGCTGTTCGAGCGTGTTCGGCGGCAGTTTCCGGGGATGAACTCGTTCCGGCGGTATCGGGATGAGTTGGCGCTGGAGTCGCCGCAGACGGATCAGCCGCACCGGTGGCTGGCGATTCGGAACAACACGCTGAGGACGGGGACGGTGAATGCGCCGGAGGCGGCGGACGCGTACGCGCTGAACGAGCACATCGTGGAGATTGCGCCGGCGTATGTGTCGCTGAGCCCGCTGGACGTTGATTACGTGGAGTTGCTGTACGGGTTTGACCTGATGGCGGGGGGGAACCACGACGCGATCGTGCTGGACGCGTTGATCCCGGGGTCGCCGTTGGCGGCGCTGCTGGAGATTCCCGGGGCGGTGCCGACGGATTGTCAGCCGACATCGGGATGACGTTCGGCGCGCGGGGGGACATGGAGCTGTACTTCGAGGTGAAGACGCGGGCGGCGGGGAACTCGCACCGGGACGCGGCGGGAGATCCGATTTCGGTGTACTTGACGTTGAGGAAGAGCGGGCCTTTTGCCGAACTGAAGGATCTTCGGACGACGCTGCAGCGGCTGGTGCGTCACGGGGAGGAATTGGTGGAGCGGAGGGTTGTGCCGGGTCTGATCGTTCCCATCCGGCAGGCGATCGCGTCGGGGAACGTGTAGAGGGTGCCAGGTGCAGACGGGAACGACGGTTCAGCCAAGCAAACGGCCGGCGACGGCGGAGGATCGCGAGGGCGCGATCGGCGCGACGTTGCTGTGGATCGGGGTGCTGGTGGTGCTGACGGTGGCGGCCGGTCTGGGGCTGATGTGGTACCGGCGGAAGGTGCTGGATCGGAGCAGCGAGGGGACGCAGGCGACGCTGATGGAGGAGTTCCGGCGGATGCGGGACTCGGGGGAGATCACGCAGGAGGAGTTTGAGGCGACGAAGAAGGCGATGGTGGCGCGACTGACGGGACAGGCCCCGCGGGGCGTGGTGAAGCGTCCGGGAGGGCCGGATAACTCGCCGGGAGGCGGGAAAGAAGGGAGCGGAGCGGGTGGAGGGGCGGTTGGGGAGGGGTGACCCAAGGGTGGGTCCTTGCGGAAGTTACACGAGAGGGGGCGAAGTTCGTCGGACGGGTGTGCAGATCCCGGGCGAAACCGCCGATACACTGAGGATTGCGGCTCGGTGAACTGCACTCTACGTATTGAGG
>JBEIUO010000745.1:0-1968 GCA_040374335.1 Phycisphaeraceae bacterium | reverse complement strand
CTGGCTGGTGTAGACGGGGCGGCCGGAGAGGGATTGGAAGGTGAGGGGGGTGACGAAGCGAGTGGCGGACTCGGTCATGAGGACGGTGACTTCGGCACCGGCCTGGGCGAGTCTGCTGACGACGGTGGCGGTTTTGTACGCGGAGATTCCGCCGGTGATGCCGACAATGACGCGACGACCTTCGACGAAGGGCCGGAGGGCCTTTGGGTCGGAGGGGTCGGCGGGGGTTCCCGGATGTGACGTGCTCATGACGAGCGATTGGATCAGTCGTCGGACTTCACGCCGCGGAGGCGTTCGTTGTCGAAGTCGTGGGTGATCTTGTCCTGCATGATTTCCTCGATGGCGATCTCGAGGTCGGAGCGGCCGTCGCGTTCGACGAGGGGGCGAGCGCCTTCCATGAGTTGGACGAGACGGCGCTGGATGAGTGCGCAGAGTTTGAAGCGGCCGCCTGCTTTGCTGACGATTTCTTCGCTCTTGAGTGCTTCGATCATGTTGGGGTCCGGCTCCTCACACCGAGGCCAAGGGGAACAGGGGCGGGAGCCGCCGGATTCCTCTAGGATTTGGGTGAAAGGGATGCTATCCTCTCCGTATCGACCGGACAACGCCCGCGAGCTTTCCCGGAGCGTTTCCCGTCGAACTCGAATGCCCAAGCGTATCCCGGACGAGGCTGCCCTAGTCGGCGTCTCGGCCTGGGTCGGCGTATAGCCGGAGCGGGCGGTCGAGGGGATGCGACGAGGGGACACAAGGGGCTGTTATGTCGGGAACTGTTTGGGTAAAGGGGGACCTGATCGTCCATTCGGCACGCCCGGAATGGGGGCAGGGGAAGGTACTGTCGGCGGAAACCGCGCTGCACGAGGGCAAGCAGTGCCAGCGGCTGACGATCCGCTTTGAGCGGGCGGGGACGAAGACGTTGTCGACGGCGTTTGCGGAGCTGAAGCCGGCGGCGGGGGCGTTCGCGGCGGTGGTGACGGTCCCGGAGGTGGAGGCGGGGGTTGCGGCGGCGGTGGCGAAGCCGGTGCTGCGGCGGGTGGTTGTGGAAACCGAGACGGGGTCTGATGCGCCGTCGCTGGATCCGCTGACGTTGGCGAAGGTGATGACGAGGCTGCCGGAGCACGTGAAGGACCCGTTCATCGCGTTGCGGAAGCGGGTGTCGGGGACGCTAGATCTGTACAGGTTCAGCGAGTCGGGGGGCGCGCTGCTGGATTGGGCGGCTTCGCAGACGGGATTGAAGGATCCGCTGAGCAAGTTCAGCCGTCACGAGTTGGAGAGTTGGTTCCAGCGGTTCCGGATGGACGTTGACAACCATCTGCGGAAGCTGGCGCGGGAGCTGCGCAAGACGGAGCCTGCGGCGATCGACGAGCTGTTCAACGCGGCGTCACCGGCGGGGAAGCAGGCGATGAGGCGGGCGGACTTTGGCCGAATGTAAGGGCTGGGGAGCGGGCGCGGGCGGGCGAGCGTCGCAGACCGAATAGACGGACCTTCGAGCGTGGAATGTTTGTGAAACGGCGTGTCAAACGTGAAGGATCGCGCACACTCTGGTGAGACGCGAACCATCGCCTCGCACGTTCGGGACAACCACAGATTCGGAGGAAGAGAGATGAACGAGATGGAGTTCCAATCAAAGCTCGGCGACTTGATCAAGCAGATCGGCGTGTTGCCCGAGTCCCAGCGGGGCGAGTTGGAGGCTTTGGCGAGCCAGACTCGTGAGCGGCACGACAAGATGAAGCAGACGATCGCGGACTTGCAGGAGTCGCTGGACTACCTGCGGTTGAGCATCAAGTACCTGGTGTTCGACCTCGAGGCGACGCGGCGTGAGAACGAGTACCTTCGGAAGCTGCTCGACACGAGCAGCAAACCGGATTCGGACGACAACCAGCGGGAGGAATGAGCCCCGCAGAACCGGCGGCCGGCAGGGCCGAACGGTGAGCCACAAGCCCCCCAAAACGCGCGGCGAGGCCCCTCCAACCG
>JBEIUO010000287.1:0-4478 GCA_040374335.1 Phycisphaeraceae bacterium | reverse complement strand
GCTGCCCGCCCAACGTTCTCCGCTTCTTCGCAAGCCTCGGCGGCTACGCCTACGCCACCCACGACGATCGCGTCTTCGTCAACCTCTTCATCCCCGGCACCGCGAAGATCACGCTCGGCCAACACACGGTCTCGATCACGCAGACCAACGACTACCCGTGGAGCGCGAACCTGGGCTTCGCCGTGAACTCCCCTAAGGACTTCACGATGCTCCTCCGCGTCCCCTCGTGGGCCTCCACTCTGGACGGCAAGCCCATCGATCGCGCCTCGCTCCGCGATGGCTACCTGCCCGTGACCATCAAGGCCGGTGACTCCAAGCACTCCTTCGACTTCGACATGCCCACCCATCGTCTCTACGCCGACGCCCGCGTGAAAGCCGCGGCAGGTCGCGTCGCCCTCACGCGCGGCCCGCTCGTGTACTGCATCGAAGAAGCGGACATCAAGTCCCCGCTCCACCGCGTGGTCCTTCCCCCCACTGCTCCCATCACCGCGACCCCCGCCGCCGACATCCCGAAGCTCGGCCGCGCCGTGCTCCTCACCACCACCGGTCTCACCACGTCCCCCGCGCACTCCGGGCTCTACCGCCCCGCATCCGCGCAGACCCCCGCACCGATCACCGCGATCCCCTACTTCATGTGGTGCAACCGCGAAGCCAGCGGGATGCAGGTGTGGATCCCCGAGAGCGAGCAGTTCATCCCCGCGGGCCCCGTGCCCGGCGTGAAGGTCACCGCCTCGTTCGTAGGTCACTCCGACTCCATCGACGCGATGTGCGACCGCATCGAGCCCGCGTCCTCCGATGACCACGCCGCGCCCCGCTTCACGTTCTGGCCGCACAAGGGCAGCGAGGAGTGGCTCCGCTACGAGTTCGATCAGCCCCGCGCGATCGGCTCCGTCGCCGTCTACTGGTTCGACGACACGGGCATCGGCGAGTGCCGCCTCCCCGCGGCATGCGATCTCGAGTACCAGTCCACCGACGGCACATGGGCCCCGGTGCTCAACAACGCATCCGCACCCGTCACGATCGGCGTGCTGAAAGACCGCTTCAACGAGGCCCACTTCCCAAGCGTGAACACGAAGTCACTCCGCCTGAAGATCAAGCTCCCAGAAGGCATGAGCGCCGGGCTCCTCGAGTGGAAGTTCGGGGCCTGAAACCCCGGCCTTACTCGACGACGGGGAAAGGCTTGTTGGACAACTCAAGCTCCGGGTTGCGGCTCTGCAGGAACCGCAGCGCCCACTCGTCGGCCAGCAGCACCACCGCGCGTCCCTTGTCATCAAACGCGAGTCGCGCGTTGTCGGGGACGTCGGGCAGAAGGGCAAAGTCCAGCTCCGCGGGATTCGGAACCGGGGCCCCCGGCTTCCGCCACCAGCGAGCGATCCCGAAACTTGTCATCTCAAGTCTGGAGGGCGCACCATACTCATTCTCGAGCCGATGCTGGAACACCTCAAACTGCAGCGGACCAACCGCCGCGAGCAGTGGCACTTTGGCCGCGCCGCCGATGATGTCGAACGCGCGGGCCACGCCTTCCTTCAGCAACTGCTCGAGACCGAGGCGGAACTTCTTGAAGTTCGAGGGCTGCGGGTTGTGCAGGTACGCGAAGCACTCCGGCGTGAACTCCGGGATCTCCGTGTACTGGATCGTGCGATCGTCCGTGAGCGTGTCGCCGATGCCGAAGAGGTCGTTGCCCACAAGGCCGACCACATCGCCCGCAACTGCTTCGTCCACAGTCTCTCGCTGATTGCCGAACAGCTTGGCCGCGTTCCCCAGCCGCACTCGCCGCCCGCTCTGCACGTGCACCACGAACATGTCGCGCTCGAACTTCCCCGACACCACGCGCATGAACGCGATGCGGTCGCGATGGCGCGGGTCCATGTTGGCCTGAATCTTGAACACAAACCCGCTGAACCGCGGGTCCTCCGGCTTCACATCAACCCCCGCCGACTTCCGCGGCATCGGGGGCAACGAGTGCGAGAGGAAGCCGTCGAGCAGAAGCTGCACGCCGAAGTTGTTCATCGCGCTGCCGAAGTACACCGGCGTGTTGAGCCCCGCGTGCACCTGCGCGAGATCGAACTCGGCGCCAGCACCATCGAGCATGCGGATCTCATCGAGCGATTCGCCGTGGTCGGTCTGGTCGAGCTTCTCCATCAACGCCGCGTCGTCCAGCCCGACGCGCTGCACCGGTGCCTCGAACGCGCCGCCCTTGGTGCGTTCGAACAGGTGCATCGTCCGCGACATGCGGTCGTACACACCCTTGAACGTGGGACCGTTCCCCACGGGCCAGTTGACCGGGAACGCCGAGATTCCCAAGACCTTCTCGAGCTCGTCGATCAGGTCCAGCGGCGGCCGCATCGGGCGGTCGCACTTGTTCATGAACGTGAAGATCGGCACCCCGCGCTGCCGGCAGACCTCGAACAGCTTGCGCGTTTGCGGCTCCACACCCTTACCCGAGTCGATCACCATGACAGCGGCATCGACCGCCGTGAGCACGCGGTACGTGTCTTCCGAGAAGTCCTTGTGGCCCGGGGTATCGAGCAGGTTCACCTTGAAGCCGCTGTAATCAAACTGCAGCAGCGTGGAGCTGATCGAGATACCGCGCTGCTTCTCGAGCTCCATCCAGTCCGAGGCCGTGGACCGCTGGTTCTTGCGGCTGGTGACCGAGCCCGCGAGCTCAATCGCGCCGCCGTAGAGCAGCAGCTTCTCCGTGAGCGTCGTCTTACCCGCGTCGGGGTGGGAGATGATGGCGAACGTACGGCGTTTCGAGATGGCGTCCTGGAGGTTCATCGTGTGGAGCAAAAGTACGCACGGTTCCGGCCCGAATCCGGGCCATACCCGGCATTCCACCTGCATTGTCGCCCTACCGTCCCATCCGATGATCGACCCCACGGAGCTCGCGGCCCTCGAAGAGACCCGGCTGGCCACGTCGCTGCCGGAAGTCGCGGACAGCACCCTCGCGTTCGGCCCCGACGAAGGGGGCGGTGTCGCCTGCATCGGGTCCAAGGGATCGTGGGTCAATACGGCAGTCGGGCTTGGGATGTGGGGCACGGTCCCCCTTGCCACGATCGACCGGCTGGTCAACTTCTACGCGGGGACAGAGATCGAGCCGCGGGTCGAGGCCTGTCCGTACGCCCACCTCAGCCTGATCGCGTCGCTCGCCGATCGTGGGTTCGTGCTGCGGGACTACGAGTCGGTCTTCGCGAGGCCGATCCACGCGCACGAGACCTTCCATGTGCCCACGCTCGACGGCATCCGCATCGAGAGGCTTCCGCGCGACAACCCATCGCTCATCGACTTGTTCGCGCAGACGGTCGCGTCCGGCTTTGCAGCGCCCAAGGAGCCGTCCGCGGCGTCGATCGAGATCACAGCGCGCTGTGCGCGCCATCCGCGGTGCGAGTCGTTCGCGGCATTCGCTGGGGACCAAATGGTGGGCGCGGGCTCGTTCGAGTCACTGATGGTTGGCGACCGGCTGATGGGCGCGCTCTTCTCGCTGAGCGTCCGTCCCGCGTTCAGGGGGAAAGGGATTCAATCGGCGTTGATTGCCGCGAGGCTCGAGCACGCATCGCGTCTGGGGTGCTCGTTGGTGACGATCGGCGCGCAGCCGGGGGTATCGACGCAGCGGAACGCGATGCGTGCTGGTTTTCATGTAATGTACACGAAGGCGATTCTCGTAAAGCCAATAACGCCGGCATGCCCGGCTTGATCGTGGGAGCTGCAGATGAAGCGGATGATTCTCGTGACGCTGCTCGGGGTATTGGCGGTGGTGCTGCCCGGATGCCTGAATCAAGCACCGGCGTACCGGGCCGACTTGCTGATGTTCGATGAAGGGCTGACGGGCACGTGGGTGCTCGTCGCGCCGACGGGGGACACGGGCCAAAAGTCGGAGGTGCGGATCCCGATCGAGGTCTCGCGGCGCGAGGCGGTCGTGACGGCGGATCGGCTGGGAGAGTACAACGACCCGGCGTCCGAGCCGGTCAAGCGGTACGTGCCGGCCTACACATTCAGCATCAAGTGGCCTCGGAACAACTCCCCCACTCCGCACGTGCAGACCTACAACGCGGTGTTGCTGCGTGTCTCGGGCGAGACGTTCCTGGCGTACGAACCGACGTCGATCGCGGAGTCGGATCTCGCGGGCGATGTCCTGCCCGTACACCGCATCGTGTGCCTGCGGAGGCAGGGGGACACGTTGACGTGCACGTCGATGAAAGCCCAGCTCGTGTGGGTGGCGGGGTTGCGTATTCCGTACGACACGTCGCGTGTGCCGGAGTTGCCGACGCAGGAGGGGACGTACCTGGTTGAGAACCCCGAGCATCTCACGGCGCTGCTGGAGCGATCGCTCTCGCGACCGGAGCTGTGGAATGCACCCATCCTGATCACGCGCGATCGATGAGATCCACACGGGCGCGGATCTGATTCAGTCGGTGGGACTAGCACTGCTCCGTTCGCCCAGCACGAACAACTCCGCGCACAGGCCGGGGCCGAAGGCG
>JBEIUO010000044.1:0-9484 GCA_040374335.1 Phycisphaeraceae bacterium | reverse complement strand
CGAGGAGTTCGCCGATGAACTCAACGTCAAGCCACCCGAACTCGTCGTGGTTGGACGCCGCCATCAGTGCGGCACTTCCTTCACGGCGTTGCGATTCCACGCGGGCACGCGGACGACGATGGGGTCCTTGCCGACCACCTCGCACTGGCAGGAGAGCCGGCTGTTGCGCTGGAGGCCGGGCGCTTCTTCCACGCGATCCTCTTCCGCCTCCGTCGACTCGGTGAGCGACCCGGACCCCTGCTCCACGTAGATATGGCAGGTCGAGCACGCGCAGACTCCCCCGCAGGCGTGCTCGATGTTGATCCCGTTGTCCAAAGCGAGCTCGAGGAGGTTCATCCCGATCGCAGCGCGGAGCTCCCGCTCCGGGCGGCCATCGGTGGACAACCCCTCCGGGTCTTCGAGGATGTAGCGAACAACGACGTCTGTGGGGCCGAACTGCTTGCCGGCGTGCTTGGATTGCATAGAGGGGTACCGTAGCGCGGGCGGGCGCGATGCGGGGGTGCGGTGGGGATATCCTTGAGGTCCATGACTCCTTCCCCCGGGACCAACGAGGCCACGATGAGCACCGCGACGACGCCCGAAATCTCCGTGGTGGCGCCGGCTCACAACGAGCAAGAGAATGTGGACCAACTTGTCCGCGAAATCGAGTCGGCGATGAACGCCGGGGGTCTGCGGTACGAAATCGTCATCGTCGACGACGGCTCAACGGATTCAACCCGAGCCAAACTCGCCGCACTCATGGCCACCCGCCCGCACCTGCGGGTGATCGCGATGACCAACACCCCGCCCGGCAAGGGGAACGGCCAGTCCGCCGCGTTCCATGCGGGCTTTAGGGCGTGCCGGGGCGAGTTCATCGCGGTGCTCGACGCCGACCTGCAGAACGACCCAGCCGAGATCCCGTCGATGCTCCGGCTCGCTCGGGAGACCGGTGCCGGTCTGGTGCAAGGGGACCGATCCCACGCCCGCAAGGACAACGCGGTCCGGCGCGTCGGCTCCATCGTCGGCCGTCTCTTCCGCCGCTGGCTCCTCGGCGACACCATCCGCGACACCGGGTGCTCCCTCCGCGTCATGAAGCGTGAGATCGGCGTGCGACTGCCCCTGGAGTTCCGGGGCATGCACCGGTTCATCCCCGTCACGGCGCGGCACCTGGGGTACAAGGTCGTGGAGATGCCCGTGAAGCACCGCCCCCGCATCGCCGGCGAGACCAAGTACGGGATGGGCGTCGTTCAGCGGGCGATCCCCGGGCTGATCGACCTGTTCGCGGTGCGGTATATGAAGAACCGCCGCCGTCCGGTGTCCAGCGAGGAGATCCGCGCGTGAAGATCGGCCCGCCGGTGGCGATGGTGGCGGTCCTGGGGCTCTCGGTCTGGGTGGTGCTGAGCCTGCAGGCTCCCCCCGCCGACCCGACGCCCGGCGCATCACGGTTCGAGGTCATCATTGACCGGCAGAAGGTGCAGTGCGAACAGATCGCCCTCGAGAACGGGGCCGGGTTCGAGTATCGGTTCCTCAACCTGCCCTCGGTGGGCGACAAGCGACTGACCGCTACCGAGTTCCAGACCACGCTCGCGGAACGCAGCGGAACCGGGAACCGGGGCCACCTGCTGCGGGCCCTGACCGTCTCGGGCTATGCCCAGCTCGTCTGGGTGGGGGTGGGGCTGCTGGGGCAGTTGGCCTTCAGCGGCCGGATGATCGTGCAGTGGATCGCGTCGGAGAAGCGGGGCTCATCCGTGGTGCCCGCGGCGTTCTGGTACATGAGCCTGGGGGGCGGGCTTTTGCTGGCCCTCTATTTCATCTGGCGACTGGACCTCGTCGGGGTCCTTGGACAGTCGTCTGGCATCGTGATTTATGCCAGGAACATCCGGTTGCTGCACAAGCAGCGCAAGAACGCGCTCGCGAGCGCAACCCCAAGCGGCACCTGATCCGGGAAGTGATATCCCCGTCAGAATAATCGCCAATTCCGGTGGCACGTTCTCGGAATGTGGAGCAGATTACGGGCATGCAAGTCCTCCTCGATGGGCACCCCCTGACAACGACCGATCAGACTTTGGCCGGTGCGATCGCGGCCGCGAAGGCGAGCGCCGAGGGGCGCGGGCGTGTGATCGTGGACGCGAAGGGGGATGGGGCCAGCCTGACGTCGGAGGCCCTCAGTCAAGGGGGGGCGTCGTTCAAGCTCGTTGAGTTCATCTCGGCCGATCCAGTCTCGCTGGTTTCGGTCAGTCTGAGCGATGGGGCCGAGGCTCTGCGGCAGGTGAAGCAGGTTCACCAAGCGGTGGCGGCTTCGATTCAGGCTGGCAAGGGCTCGGAGGCGATGGGGTATTTGCAGGAGTCGTTCCGAACCTGGGCCGCGGTTCGGGATCTGCTGGACCAGTCGGCGCGGCTGCTCTCCCTGGACTTGAGCGGGTATGTGGCCCCGGGGGTTCACGGCGAAGTGAGCTTCGACGGGGCGGTGTCGCAGATGATCAAGACGCTGAAGGGGGTCCAGGACGCGGTGCAGCGTGAGGACTGGTCGGAGCTCACGGATCTGGTGGGATACGACATGGACGCGCTCGCGGACCAGTGGATCGGGCTGCTTGATGGGCTGGCCGGGCACGTGAAACGTGTGAGCGGGGGGGCGAAGGGATGAACCCGGTTGCGCGTGGTGGTCCGCAGCAGGTCGAAGAGCTGATGGAGCGCGCGAGCGGCGCGCTGGGCCGCATGGAGTACTTCCAGGCGGAGGAGCTCTCGCTGAAGGCGCTGCTGCGGGCACGCGGGCGTGATGACTTCGAGCGGATGGCGCGGATCTGCATGCCGCTGCAGGAGGCTCGCCGTCAGATCCGGCAGATGGCGGTGGATGCGGGGCTGAGGCCGGTCGTGACGAAGATGCCCGGGACGGAGGCGATCGAGGCAGGGTGTTACCTGCTGGAGCCGCCCCGTATCGGGATCGAGGCGCGGCACCTGCGGGAGCGGGCCGCGAGGCGAGGGGTGGCGGTGATGGTGCTGGCCCGGGAGCCGCTGACGAAGGCGGGGCTGTGGCCGGTGGTCGGGGTTGGGGACGGGGATCCGTTTCCGGTGAGCGTACGGACGCGGGTGCCGCCGCCGGAGGGCGGGGTCCTGACGCTGGAGTGGTTCGTGGCGGCGCAGGAGGCGTTGGGGGATGCGGCGATCGCGGGGATCAATCCGAAGTGGCCGGCGGATCACCGCGTGGACGACCTGCTGGAGCTGTTGCCGGCGGTGCCGGATCACGAGAAGCTGATGCAGGTGCTGGCGCGGACGTGCGCCGAGGCCGCGGTGACCGGGGTCTCCGAGATGCCGCGACGGCCCGGGATGCGGGACGTGATCTGAAGATCAGGGTGAGAATGAAACCGAGCCGTCGCAAGGGCGACGGCTGTGGTCGTTTGTCGCGCGGGGCGGGGGATCAGTAGTCGTTGCGGTTTCGGCGGTTCTGGTCGCCGAGGAGAGCACCACCGACACCACCGATGATGGCGCCGGCGGCGGCACCCTTGCCCATGTCACCGGTGAGGGCACCGAGGCCCATGCCGGCGAGTGCGCCGAGGGCGGCACCGGAGGCACCGCCCTGGAGGGCGTTGTCACAACCGGTGGACGCGAACGTGCAGAGCCCGAGGGTCGCGACGAGCACCAAGCGTGAGCGGGGCGTGCGAGACTGGGCGGACTGAACGGACTGCATTGCGAACCTCCTGAGCCCAACCTGGCCACGGCGGGGAAAGCCGGGGCGGGCGGGGTGTACGAAAGTGTACGACGCCTCTGTATATCGAGAGTTCCGGGATCTCGTTGCGGGGTCTGGGGGCGGAATCTCGCTTTGTTTGGATTTTGAGCGGTATCACCGGCCGCGGGGGCGGTACGGACGGACCTAGTTCCAACTGAGGCCCTTGGGCCAGAGTTCGGGGTGCTGGAAGCGGGCGCGGCGGAGGAGCGAGCCGAGGTGGTCGAGTTCGGAGAGGAGGAGCTCGGCGCGGCGGGAGAGGGAGCCTTCGGCGAGAAGGGAGTAGCGGAGGCGGGGGCACTGAACGAGGGTGAAGGAGACGATCTCGAGAACGGCGTGGGTGGGGATGTCGTCGTTGGCGATGAAGTGGAGGAGTTGCTGGGCGTCGGTGAGGCGAGAGAGGTCGCCCTCGCCGAAGAGGTCGCGGAGTCGGGAGCGGAGGTCTTTGAGTTCGGCGTCGAGCAGATCGGACTCACCGTCGCCGAGTGGGGAGACGCCGACGGGCTCGAGGGTGGCGGCGCGGTAGAGGCGGTCTTCGGCGGGGGGGAGTTCTTCGAGGATGCGTGCGCGGCAGACACCCTGGAGGAGGATGTTGAAGCGGTTGTCGGCGGGCTTTGAGTGGCGGAGGATGTGACCGACGCAGACGGCGCGTTTGAGGCGTGGGCGTCCGTGGCACTGCTGTTTCCACTCGGGGCCATCGAACACGGCCATGGCGATGAGGCCCGCGCTATCGAGGGCGCGTTCGGTCATCTGCACGTAGCGTGGTTCGAAGATGTGGAGGGGGAGGAGCTGCTGCGGGAGCAGCGTGACGTTATCCAGCGGAAAGAGCGGGATGGGCTTGCCGAAGTTGACCGCGATGGAAGAGTCTTCGGTGGCCACGGCGTGCGAACCTCCGGGCTACTTGAGGGGGTCGGGCTTGTAGAGCTTGGTTTCGAGGGCCCAGATCTTCTCGGTGAAGTTGCCGCCGGCGTCGAAGTCACCGGGGCGATCGGGGCGGGTTTCGGCGAGGGCGATTGTGGTCTTGGCGTCGACGTTGTCGAGCATGGAGACGAGGATGGCCTCGGGGGTCATCGGCACCTTGGCGGCTCCGAAGTCGGGCTGCCCGTGGTGGGAGATGATGATGTGTTGGAGGACGACGAGTGCACCCGGGGGGAGGCGAACGCCGTGCTCGCGCATCACGAGCTGGGCCTTGTCGTGGAGCATGATCGCGCCGTCGACGACGTGGCCGATGAGCTCGCCGTGGTCGGTGTAACCGAAGCCCTTGTCGTAGGAGAGTTCGCGGGTCTTGCCGAGATCGTGGAGGAAGAGGCCCATCATCACGATGTCACGGTTGATCTTGGGATAGAGGGGGCAGACGGCGTTGGCGAGCTTGAGGAGATTGAGGGTGTGCTCGAGCAGACCGCCGAGGTACGCGTGGTGGACGCTCTTGGCAGCGGGGGCTCGCTTGAAGGCGGAGATGAGGATTTCGTCGGCGAGGTAGACCTTGGCGAGGGCCTTCATCGCGGGGTGTTCGAGGGAGTCGAGGAGGCCGAGGAGTTCGGCGAACATTTCCTCGGGGGGACGCTTGGAGCAGGGCACGAGGTCGCGGAGCTCGTCGTTGCTGGGCTCGACCTGCTTGACCCACTTGATGATGAGCTGGATCTCGCCCTGGTAGGTCTGCGTTTCGCCTTCGAGGAGGACGAAGCCTTCGCGGGGCATCTCGAAGTTCTCATCGACGGACCAGAGGCGGCCGGGCACTTCGCCGGTGCGGTCGCCGATGAGGCAGCGCAGGTACGGCTTCTCGGCGCGGGTGCGACCGAGCTGGGGGTTGAGGATGGCGTAGACGCCTTTGACCCACTCGGAGCCCTTCATTTCCTCGATGAACTTGCGGACGGGCGCGGCGGGCTTTGGCGAGGCTGCTTGGGTCATGGGGGGAGTGTACGGCGGACAGCCGGGGGGAGCGGGAAGGCTCCCGGAGCTTTCGGTTTGGGGGGTGGCATCGGGAGAAGCGTCCGGGGCGGGAGGAGAATCGTGTTACAAGCCGGAGCCGACTCCGTGATTCTCTCCGACGGCCGCCATCTGCACTCGTGACTCCATCCCGGACTTCGGGAGTGTCGTGCGGGGACGGTGGGCCGAAGAGCTCGCCGCGTGGCGTGTCTGTGGAATACTCGGAACGAAGAAGGAGATGTGTTATGGGGCGCAAGCTTTTTGCCGGATGTGTTGCTGCGCTCGCCCTGGTTGCCGGATCGACGGTTGCCCTGGCTCAGGTTGGCACCGAGATCAACTACCAGGGTCAGTTGAAGGAGTTTGGCTCCTCGACGAACGCTCCGGTTGATCTCGAGTTCCGTTTGTTCACTGCCGCGAGCGGCGGGTCTCAGGTGGGCTCGACGGTTTCGTCGACGCTGACGCCGGTGGATGGCCTGTTCTCGCAGGCTCTGGATTTCGGGGTTGATCCGTACACGCAGGACAGCGCGGTGTACCTCGAGGTCAGCGTTCGTGCGGCGGGCGGCGGCTCGTTCAGCGTGCTTCCGCGTCAGAAGCTGACGGCGGCTCCGTTCAGCGCGGCGACTCGTGGCTTGAACGTGAACGCGGATGGTCGCGTGGGCGTTCTGGCTTCGCCGTTCTTTACGAACGACGTGAGCCTCACGCTCGGTTCGGCTGGCGGCGGCTTCCCGTCGTCGAACCTTCTGTTCGCTCCGGGGACGGGGTTCAACTGGAGTGCCGCGGCTTTCGCTCAGGATGGCGCGTTCGGTGGGTTCACCCTGAGCCGGTCGGGGCTGGACTTCCCGCTGGTGATCGACGGGCCCACCAGCAACTTCCTCGTGAACCAGAGCAGCGCGGGCAAGGTCGGCATCGGCACGGGCGCCCCCCAGGCGCGGCTTGACGTCGCTGGCACGAGCCGATTCGGCGGTCGCATGACGGTGACGGGTTCCGCGCCGATCGGCGAGGCGGGCTCGGGCCTGTGGATCAACGGCAACGACAACGGCCCACTGTTCCCCGCTGGCACGGCCGAGCTTGGTATCCGGATGTTCAACAACTCGGAGGCGCCGGGCCAGTCGACGATTCAGGCGTGGGATTACAGCGCCAACGCCGGTCGCGACCTGGTGATCAACGACGCGGGCGGTAAGGTTGGTATCGGCACCTCGACCCCCACCAAGACGCTCGAAGTCGGCGGCGACTCGAAGTTCATCGGCCAGATGGGCGTGTTGGCCAGCTCCACGCCGGGCTTCTCGATGAACCTGGGCAGCGTCGGGGGCAGTTCGCCTTCGATCAAGTGGGACTCCAGCACCGGCCGCGACTGGGATATGGTCGCGTTCGATGGAGCCGCGGGCACCTATGGCGACTTCACGATCTCTCGGAGCGGCACCGACTTCCCCTTCATCCTCTCCGGTTCGACCGGCGGCGTGGGTCTCAACACCAACCCCGCGGCCGGCGTGAAGCTGCACGTTCGCCAGGGAACCAACAACAACGGCGTCGTGCGGATCGACTCCGGTCTCTCCGCCGCGCAGTACTCGATCGTGAGCTTCTCCGACCGCGGCAACGCGATCTGGTCGGCCGGTCTTCGCCCCGACGGCATGTTCGGCATCGATCGCGACGGCATCAACACCATGCTGCAGATCGACCAGAGCGGACGTATCGGCATGGGCGGCGCTGTCCCGACGGCGGGTCGTGCTCTCAACATGCAGGGCGGTGCCTTCTGCACCGGTTCGGTGTGGACCAACGCCTGCGACAAGAACCTCAAGGAGGACTTCGTCGCGGTGAACGAGATCGAGATCCTCGAGAAGGTCGCCGATCTCCCCATCACCACCTGGCGCTACAAGGGCGACGACAAGGTTCACGTCGGCCCGACCGCTCAGGACTTCCGCGCGGCCTTCGGCCTCGGCGAGAACGACAAGAGCATCGGCACGGTTGACGCCGACGGCGTGTCCCTCGCGGCGATCAAGGGCCTGAACACCAAGCTCGAAGCCAAGGAAACCGAGATCGCGGAACTCGAGATCCGCCTCGAGAAGATCGAAGCCCTGCTCACCGCCCAGACCTCCGACGGCGCCAAGTAAGAGCGACAAGCAGGTGGGCCGCGATCGCGCGGCCCACCGGAAAGGAAGTGCACCATGAAGACTTCACGATTGCTACTCGCTGCCGGAACCCTGCTCGCAACCGGCTCCTCCGCATTCGGCCAGTGGGCCATCGACTGGTCGACGATCGACGGCGGCGGACAGACGGTCTCGGCGGGGAACTGGGAACTGTCTGGCACCATCGGTCAGCCCGACGCCTCCGAGCCCGTGTCGGCGGATGAATGGACGCTGAGCGGCGGGTTCTGGACGGTCGAGTCGATCGCCTACCCCTGTGCCTGGTACCGCGACACCTGCTACGGCGACTACAACGACGACGGTGGCATCGACGGCGACGACGTCATCGCCTTCTTCACGGACTGGGATGCCGGTCAGATGTGTGCCGACGCGGATCGCAGCCGCGGCGTCGACGGCGACGACGTGATCCTGTTCTTCGAGGCTTGGGACGCTGGCGGGGGCGGCTACCCCGGTTGCTAAGCCGGATTCAGATCAGACACCCACACACACGGAAGGCCGCGGAGCAAAGGCACCGCGGCCTTCTTCTTTTTCGGGTTGTCAGAGCGGCAGCCGAACGGGCCGCATGGTGAGGCGACCGGAGGCCGCGACGGGGAGGTCGGTGTCGGCGGGTTGGCCGGGTTCGATAAGGAGCACCTGGCCCTTGAGATCGAAGCAGTCGTTCTCGAGGTCCTTGGCGAGTTCCATCTCGATGCGGAGGGTGGCACCGGGCTTGACGAAGCGGCCGTACTTGAGAGCGCGAACGCGACCGAGCACGTGGCGGGACTTGTCGGGACCCTTGGCGCTCACGAGCAACTCGCGCGAGGCCTGCACCATGCACTCGAGCATCATGACGCCCGGGAGTACCGGGAAGGTCGGGAAGTGGTCCTGGAGGTATTCCTCGGCCAGACTCACCTGCTTGAGCGTGACGATGCGCGTCGGGGAGCGTTCGATCACGCGGTCGACGAGGGAGAAGTGCATCGGGGCCTCACAGGCGGAACTCGGCGGGCACGCTGCCGTGCGACGCGCGGATGATGGAGCGGATGCCGCCGCGACCCTTCCAGTCGGACTTCACAATGAGCCACGCGGGGTTCATGGCCTTGACGAGATCGTCGCGGATGCGGTTGGTCACCGCTTCGTAGAAGATCCCTTCGTTGCGGAAGGACTGGTAGTACATCTTGAGGCTCTTGAGCTCGACGCACGTGCCGCCCTTGTTCGCGGGCAGGGGCTCGAACCGGACGGTGATCACGCCGAAGTCGGGGTGACCGGTCTTCGGGCACGTCGACGTGAACTCCTCCGCGATGTGCTCGATCGCGAAGGGCGTGTCGCTGGGGGCGGGGAAGACTTCGAGGAGTGATGGGTTTGGCATGGGAAATCAACAAAGCAGCAAAACAGCAAAGCAACAAATGAAGAACCAACTGAGGACTACTGAAAGCGGCCGATGAACTCCATGATCTGGGGTTGGTTCCGCTCGAGTTGGAGCGAACGCCGCCACGCCTGCACGGCTTCTTCGCGGGCGGCGTTGTTCGCCTGGCCGCTGAAGTGCCACTCGTTGATCAGGCAGACGCCCACGCCGTTCAGCGCGGGGTAGTGATTCGGATCGATCTCGAGCGCGCGACGGAAGGACGCGAGGCTCTCGCTGTACCGGCGGAGCTTGAACTGCGCAAACCCAAGCCGCTCGTTGGCGATCGCGGTGGGTTCGGTCTTCACCAACTGGTCGAGCGTGTACACCATCTCCTCG
>JBEIUO010000826.1:0-1408 GCA_040374335.1 Phycisphaeraceae bacterium | reverse complement strand
GAGGAGTACGAGGCGGTCAAGGACCAGTTGAGCGGGGCGTGGATTCTGATGCGGCCGCCTCCGGCGGTTGGTCAGCGTGGGATCAGGGGCCGGCTGTCGGACCACTTCCAGCGCCGGGTTGACGCGAGGAAGAAGGCCGCGGAGGGAACCCAGCTGTCCGAGCTGACGATTGCGCAGCGGATGGTGTTCGATGGTGTTGCGGGCTGGATCTCGACGACGCGGGATGAGTTGGTATGGACGGGAGGGGCACCGGACTGGGAAGATCGCAAGCTCGAGGACATTCCGGAGGACGTGCATCTGGTGGTTCGGGGGAGCGACTACGACTACATGAACTCGCGGGTGGCCGACAAGGAGCCGATCGAGCTCGAGGTGGACGCGAACCACGTGTTGACCGCGGGCCCGATTCCGGTGTTCAACACGCTCGCCGAGATCACGGGAACGGAGCTGCCGGACGAGTACGTCGTGATCTCGGCGCACCTGGACAGCTGGGACGGGCCTGGTTCGGAGGGGTGTACGGACAACGGGACCGGAACAGCGGTGACGCTGGAAGCGGCGAGGATACTGATGGCGGCGGGTGCGAAGCCGAAGCGCACGATCATCTTCGCCAACTGGACGGGTGAGGAGCAGGGGCTTCTCGGGTCCCGTGAGTGGGTGAAGGTGAATGAGTCCAAGTGGCCGAAGATCTCGGCGTGTTTCGTGGACGATGGCGGGACAAACTATGAGGGCGGGCTGGGCGTACCGGACTGGCAGGTGGACATCCTCGCCGCGGCGACGGCGCCGACGAACAACCAGTTCTTTGACTCGGTGGACAACAAGCCGCTGAACGTGAACATCCGCAAGGGCGGGAAGAACGAGACAGGCGGCGGAGGGAGCGACCACGCGTCGTTCCTTCGAGTGGGTATTCCAGGCTTCTTCTGGGATGAGATCGGTCGCGCGGAGTACCGGTATGGCTGGCACACCCAGGAAGACACGTACGACCTGGCGATCCCGGAGTACCTGAAGCAGTCGGCGACGAACGCTGCGATCGTGGCGTACCGGCTCGCGTGCGCCCCGACGCTGTTGCCCCGCAAGGATCCGAACGAGAAGCCGGAAGAGGCCAAGGAAAAGAAGCCGGAGTGAAGTCTGCGGGTCACGGCCTAAACAAAAACCCCCCGGGCGGCCGGGGGGTTTTTCATTGACGCCTGGAGCGTGGGATCAGAGCGTTGCCGGGGTACCTTCGGGCTTGTGAACCTCGCCGGGGCCGGGGAACTGCTTGATCGCGTCCTGCTTGTTGGTGCGGCCGGTGCCCTTGGCGATTGGGCTCTTCTCCGGGATCACGAACTGGGTGTTCGGGAGGGTCTCGGAGTGCTTGAGGGCGGCGTCCGCGGCGGCGAGCATGGTCTCGTCGGAGTTCTCGTAGAGCTGGCGG
>JBEIUO010000314.1:0-4212 GCA_040374335.1 Phycisphaeraceae bacterium | reverse complement strand
TGTTACTTTAGTTGCGCGAAATGAAGAAACGTTGGAGTATTGTATTGGGTTTATGGGGTGAGCGTCGATAGGAAGGCCAGTCACACAGGGAATGCCCCCGCGAGGGGGCGTGAAATGTGGGGCCCGCCAGGAAGGGCGACTGTTGGCGAAGGACGCCGTTTTGCAACTTCACCGGAAGGAGCTGATCGGATGACGGACGTGACCAGGATCGACACGCTGGAACTCCACCGACCGATTGCTCTCGCGGGGCAAACCCGGGGTGTGGCGATGAGAACAGCGGCCAAGGAAGACGGTAGGGTTGGGTCGGCGGGCGTGCGGATGCGTGCGGCGGATGAACTGGAGGTATCAGAGTTGGCTACGTACTTGAGCAAGTTGAGCGCGATGCCCCCGGTGAGGACCGAGCTGGTGGAGACGGTCCGTCGGCAGATCGCGGCGGGAACGTATGACACGCCGGAGAAGATGGACGCGGCGATGGAAGAGTTGCTGCGGGATCTCGTGGGTTGAGGCGTGGGTCGAGCGGAGGGTTGAGCGCGGAGGGGTGACACCGGGAGCGCGGGGCGTGATTCACGACGGGGTTGGTACCCGTCGGGGGTGACGGTGCGCAGTCGGTGTGCGGGAGGCGGGCGCCCGAAATTCTTTGGCTGGTGTGGGTCGCTCATCCGCAAGAAGGAGCGGGGCCGGTGGTCTGCGCGCGGTGAGTGCGCGGGGCTGGCTCTGGATGACCGCATCGCCGAAGGGGAACGGGAGATGGGTACGAGCATGAGCGGGAGCGTCGCGCGCGGGGTTTGCGCGGCGTTGTGTGTCTTGGGGACAGTGGCGGTTGAGGCTGGCGCGCAGGTGCGGCAGAAGCAGGCGGCGCCGGCCTCGGTGGGCGCTGCGCGGGTGCTGTTTGAAGCGCGGCCTTATGTGGGCGTCGTGCCGCTGACGGTGCGGTTTGATGCGGGGCGGACGGAGGAGCCCGCGGGTGGAGTCGGGTTGATGGAGTATTGGTGGGAGTTTGGGGATGGTGGAGTTGGGGCGGGGCGCGAGGTTGAGCACACGTACGTGGAGGCGGGGACGTATCGCGTGGTGCTGCGCGTTGGGATGCCGGATGGGGAGTGGCGCGAGAAGACGTTTGAGGTGACGGCGGCGGCACCGGGGTACGTGGTGGGTGGAGCGGTGAGCGAGGGGGAGGCGCGGCGGTTTCTGTGGCAGGCGACGTTTGGGCCGCGGGAGTCGGACGTTGCGTTCGTGATGCAGCACGGGTACGCGGCGTGGATCGACGCGCAGGCGGGGATGGCGCCAACGTTGATGCTGCCCGAATACCTGACGCAGAGCATCGCGATGGGGTATGGGTGGACGCCGGAGACGATCTGGGATGACTTCGCGGTGGACGCGGGGGATCAGTTGCGGCAGCGGATGGCGTGGGCACTGCTGCAGGTGATCCCGATGAACGATCCGCAGAACTCGAATGCCGCGGAGATGGTGTATTACTCGCACTACATCGCGCAGGGGTTGGGGAACTACAGGGCGTTGCTGGGGTTGGTGACGCGGTCGCACCCGATGGGGGTGTATTTGACGTACATCAACAACCAGCGGGCGAATGCGCAGACGGGAGCGGTGCCGGACGAGAACTTTGCGCGCGAGTTAATGCAGTTGTTCTCGATCGGGTTGTGGCAACTAAACGCGGACGGGACGCGGAAGCTGGACGCGGAAGGGCATGCGATCCCGACGTACACGAACGAGACGGTGAAGCAGTTTGCGCGGGTGTTCACGGGCTTTGGATGGGACGCGGACTACTCGGGGCCGATGCGGATGAACGCGGGGAGTCACGAGTGGGGCACGAAGCAGTTGCTGGTGTATCCGGGGGCGGTGCCGGCGGGCGGGTTCATCGGTGCGGTGAAGCAGAGCGCGGGGCAGACGACGGCGGCGGCGCTGGCGGATGTGGATGCCGCGCTGGACAACGTGTTTCGGCATCCGAACTGTGGACCGTTTGTGGCGGATCTGTTGATCAAGCGGCTGACGACGAGCAATCCGACGCCGGGGTATGTGGCGCGGGTGGCGGCGGCGTTTGAGGGGACGGGGCCGTATGGGAGCGGGGTGCGTGGGGATTTGCTGGCGACGGCGCGGGCGATTCTGCTCGATGAGGAGGCGCGGAATCCGGCGTATCGCGCGAATCCGATGTATGGGCGTGTGATGGAGCCGCTGGTGATGCGGTGGGGGTTGTATCGGGTGTTGGGGCGGGTGCATCGGCCTGCGGAGGCGTTTCCGTTTCGGATCAACTCGGACGGGTATCAGTTGCTGCTGGACACGGGGCAGGCGTTCATGGGTACGCCGTCGGTGTTCAACTTCTACCTGCCGGATCATGTGCCGCCGCGAACGGCGATCGCGGACGCGGGGATGTATGCGCCGGAGCTGCAGATTCTGAGTGATTTCACGGCGCTGGCGACGCTGGGGCGGTTCAACAGCGAGGTGGTGAGTGTGGGCGGGAGCGGGGAGCCGGCGGCGTACGCGGAGCTGCGGTTGCTGGCGCCGTTTCCCGCGCTGTTGGTGTCGGAGCTCAACATGAAGCTGATGTATGGGCGGCTCGGCGCGGAGGCGGAGGAGATCATCGTGGACGCGGTGACCGCGGTGACGGGGGACACGGATCGTGTGCGGACGGCGGTGTGGCTGGTGACGAACTCACCGGAGTTTCGCGTGGTGAGGTGAGTGGGGACGAAGGGGAGACGAACGATGAGCGAAGAACTGGACGACGTGATTTCGCGGCGGAACCTGTTGAGGCGTGGGACGTGCGCTGCGTTGGGGATGGGCGCTTTGACGTCGCAGTTGTTTACGACGCGGATGGTGCAAGCGGCCCTGGCGGGAAGGCGATTTGGCGACTACAAGGCGATGGTTTGCGTGTTCTTGTTCGGGGGGAACGACAACGGGAACACGCTGATCCCGTGGGACGGCGGGGCGCAGAACTACTCGTTTTATGCGCAGAGCCGGGGTGCGTTGGCGATCCCGCAGGGGCAGTTGGCGGGGACGGTGATTGCGCCGACGAACACGGGGGGGAGGCGGTTTGCGTTCAATCCGGCGTTGGCGGACGTGAAGCAGTTGTTTGATTCGGGGAACGTGGCGGTGGTGTCGGGCGTGGGGTCGCTGGTGGAGCCGACGACGAAGGCGGCGTATCTGGCGAACTCGGTGGAGTTGCCGCGGCAGTTGTTTGCGCACAACTGGCAGCAGGAGCAGTGGCAGATTTCGACGGCTGATGCGGTGGAGAAGGTGGGGTGGGGTGGACGGGTGGCGGACGCGTTGCAGGCGGCGGGGGCGAACGCGGGCGCGACGGTTTCGATGGGGATCTCGCTGGCGGGAACGAACGTGTTTTTGTCGGGGCGTGATGTGACGCCGTACACGCTGAGTCCGGCGGGGCCGAAGTTGCTGCAGACGAGCGGGCTGGGGAGCAATGCGGAGCAGACGACGGCGCGGCTGGCGTTTGCGGATTTGCTGGCGCTGCAGCAGAACGATGGGTACGCGGGGCGGCACGAGATGCAGCGGGCGTACGCGGACGTGATGGAGAAAGCGGTGGTGAGCTCGGAGATCGTGCGGGGGCTGTTGCAGCATCCGACGGCGATCACGGCGGCGGTGCCGGCGGGGAATCAGTTGGCGTCGCAGTTGGCGATGGTGGCGCGGCTGATTGAGTATGCGCAGAGCGATCTGGGGCACGAGCGGCAGGTGTTCTTTGTGTCGATGGGGGGCTTTGACAACCACGACGGGTTGCTGGATGGGCAGCACACGGGGTTGTTGCAGGGGCTGAACGGTGCGCTGAAGTACTTCTGGGATGCGCTGGGGCAGATCGGGATGAGGAACAAGGTGACGACGTTTACGGCGAGCGACTTTGGGCGGACGTACGTGTCGAACGGGAACGGGTCGGACCACGGGTGGGGGTCGGATCACTTGGTGATGGGCGGGGACCAGGTGGCGGGGGGCGCGGTGTACGGGCGGTACCCGAATCTGGCGATCGACGGGCCGGACGACACGGGGAGCGGGCGGTACATCCCGTCGCAATCTGTGGATGCGTACGCGTTTGAGTTGGCGAAGTGGATGGGGGTGCCGGTGTCGGAGATGGGGCTGGTGTTTCCGAACCTGGGGCGGTTTTTGGACCCGATGAACGCGGGGACGCATTTGGGGTTCATGGCGTAGGGGAATACCTTCCAAACGACGAACTTGAGGTGAAGTTCTGGCACGCTGGGG
>JBEIUO010000797.1:0-1677 GCA_040374335.1 Phycisphaeraceae bacterium | reverse complement strand
GGTGGCGCTGGTGACGTGGGCGACGGAGCCGGTGTGGTAGCGTTCGGCGCGGACTTCGACCTGGACGGTGACGGACTTGGTGCCGAGGCGGGTGGTGCGGGTGAAGAAGTTGACGACGTCGCCGAGTTCGACGGGGGCGCGGAAGTCGACGCGGTCGATGGCGGCGGTGACCCAGCGGTGGTTGCCGTGGCGGCGGGCCTCGACGAATCCGGCCTGGTCGATGTAGCTGAGGATGACGCCGCCGAAGATGGTGCCGTACTGGTTGGTATCGCGGGGCATGGTGACCACGCGGAGGGCGAGGCGGGCGTCGGCGGTGGGGTCTGGGGATTCGGAGGGGTCGGCCATGGAGGGAAGATAGGCGGGGTGTAAGGAATTTTCGGTTCTTGCTGGCCGCGCGGGGGCGGAAGTGCGCATGGAGAGGGGACGGGAGTCGTGCGGGCCCGCGTGGGCCGGACGACGAAAGAGGAGCGGGCCCTATGGGGCGCTGCTCATGAAGACACGACGTTGAACGGCGGTCGCGCGAGGGCGTGAGCGGTCTCGGTTCGCCGCCGACGAAGCAACAAAGGGAGCCTTGAGATGTCGAACGTGAAGATGAGCGCGGCGGTGGTGTGTGCGGTGGCTGGCCTGGCGATGGGGCAGATCACGGTGACGCAGAGCACCGGGTTGGCGCGGGCGACGGCGGGGGACGGGTCTGGGCAGAACCAGCAGACGTCGGCGAGCGTGGCTGGGTTTAATCTTGGCGCGAGCAAGAACTTCCCGAACGGCGGGCACGTGGACGCGGACAACGTGTGGGGCTTTGCGAACTGGCTGATGAGCGGTTCGTTCAGCTCGCACTCGTTCGCGGCGTCGCAGAACGAGGCGGGATGGGCGGAGACGAGCACGGTGGTTCGGATCAGCGTGACGCAGGACATGGACGTTGAGTACAGCGGGGGATACGGCGTGAACTCGCCGAGCGGTTCGGCTGATATCTCGCTGCGGAACGTGGCGACGAACGGGTACGTCGCGGGTGGTCAGTCGCCGAACCTGGTGCACATCAACGCGGGTACTTACGAGCTGCGTGCGGAGTCGTACCTGCCTTACGGCGACCTGAGCGGTGGTTTCAACTACCAGTTCCGTCCGGGCAATGATCGCTGCGTGAACGCGCGGGTCATCGGAGCGGGGATTCACTACGGCACGACGAACTTCGCGACCAACGACGGGCAGGCGACGTGCGGCTCGAGCAATCTGTCGCCGAGCGTGTGGTACAAGTGGGTTGCCCCGCGTGCGGGGAGCATCACGGTTTCCACGTGCGGCTCGAGCTTCGACACGGTGCTGAGCGTGTACGACACGAACAGCTGCCCCAGCACGACGGGCACGCAGATCGCGTGCAACGACGATGCGGGTCCGGGTTCGGAGTGCGGCGGGCTGGTGAGCTCGGTGACGTTTACGGCGATTGCGAACGAGACGTATTACATCCGGGTGTCGGGCTTCAACGACGCCCAGGGCGACTTCCAGTTGAACGTGGGGCCCGCGAACAACGAGTGCGAGACGGCGAAGGTGGTTGGGGAGGGCTCGTATCCTTTCTCGAACGTGTTTGCAACGACGGATGGACCGACCCTGAACTCGTGCTCGGCGGGTGGGGTGGACACGCAGGTGAACAACGATCTGTGGTACGTCTTCACGCCCGGTCAGAATGGG
>JBEIUO010000081.1:0-7785 GCA_040374335.1 Phycisphaeraceae bacterium | reverse complement strand
CGAGCGCGGGGGTGAACGCGACCGCATCACGGACGGTGTTCGCGGCGACTGCGCGGGCAGCCTCGAGTTTGTCGGTCGCGGCGGACGTGAAGAAGGGATCGTCCAAGCTCGCCCGCGTGCTCGGCATCACCGCGGCCTCGTGGCACAGCAGCAACTGACTCTCCGCGGAAGTCATAAACGCAGCGAGTGCCGCGGCGAGAGCGGGCCGGGTGCTGGAAGCGAGGACGCTCAGGGCCATGACGGGCATGTGGATGCGGCCGAGGTCGCCCGTGAGGCCGGGGAGAATCGTTGTGCTTTCGAAGATCGGCGGGGCGATGTCGCGGATGCGCTTGAGGAAGTTGGGGCCGGTGTTGATCGCCGCGAGTTTGCCGTTTTGGTAGAGGTCGGTGAGGTGGGCGTGTCCTCGGGTTGCGGCGTCTCTTGGTAGAGCGCCTTTGGTGAAGGCGTCGCGCCAAAGGCCGAGGTACTCGAGGACGGAAGGGTGGCTGGTTCCCGCGCGGAGGCCGTTCGCGGATCCCGTGATGATCGGCAGGCCCTCGGCGAGCATCATGATGGGCAACTGGGACTCTTCACCCAGTGGCTGCGAGAAGAGATGCGTGCCGATGGCGCGGTGGAACTTTCCGGCAGCGTCGAGGATGGCGCGCCAGGTGGTTGGGAGGGTGGTGGTAGTCAGCCCCCCGCGCGCGAGGAGAGCGGAGTTGGCGATGAGCGACTGCGGGTTCACGTACCACGGAAGCCCGACGAGTTTGCCGCCGATCCGGCACATGGAGATCGCGCCGCTCAGGTACCGCGGGGGAATGCTCGGGTCGAGGAGCGGATCAAGATCGGCGAACGCGCCGGCCCGAGCGAAGCGGGCGAAGGAAAGATCGGGCGTGTTCACGACGTCTGGTGCGCGTCCCGCGGCGGCGGCGGTGACGAGCTTTCGTTCGAGTGCTTCATAGGGCACATCGACCCAGTGGACACGCAGGCCCGGATGAAGGGCTTCGAACGCGGCGATGCGGCCGCGGACGAACGCGTCGAAGTAAGGGGAGAGCGCGAGGGTCCAGAAGGTGAGCGGCCGCTCGGCCGGTGGTGTGTCAGAGCACCCGGCGAGCGAAGCTGCGCCGACGGAAAGCGCGAGCTTCAGAGCGTCTCTGCGCGAGAGGCGGGTCGTGGGCCTCACTGCGGATCGATCTCGGGATCTTTGGGTGACCACATGACATTCTTGGTGGATCGCCAGGTGGAGCCCTCAAGCTTGTAGAGTTTGGTGGGATCTTTCTGCTCGGCGTGCCCGTCGAGGAATCCCATGTTGGCGGTGCCGCGGATGGCGAAGGGCTGATCGCGCCGGCGGGGATGGCGATAGTAGGGGATGTAGGACTTGGGTTGCTGGGTGAAGTCGGTGCCGTACTCGGCGGGGCGGTCGAAGCCCGCGTTGAGCGAAGCGTCGTTGATGCCGTTGCCGGCGCCGAAGCGTTCGGCCGGTGTGCCGAGGGTGCCCATGGTGGACTGGGTGTACCAGCGGGCCTGATCCGTCACGCCCCGGAAAGTGGCCCAGGATTCGGCGATGATCAGCATGCGGTCTGCGAACTCGGCGTTGACATCAAACCCTTTGCCCAGTGCGCCGGGAGATGACCCGGGCCGGACAGGGTTGGTCACCGAACCGATGGCGGAGGAGGCCCAGTGGTTCATGGTGTACGAGCGAGAGCCGTCGACATGGTTGGGACAGGAGAGGATGCCGCCGCCCAGAGTCTGGTATCCGCTGGCGGGCTGATCGGCCGGATCGACCTGAGGGAGGTATGGGCCAAGGCGGATCTCATCGAACCAGTACTCGGCCAGACGACCACCTCCCTGAAGCAGGTTGGGTGCGAACTTGCCCTTGTAGTCATTGGCGTAGACCGTGAGGGCCATCGTGATCTGGCGGGCGTTGTTGAGGCACTTGACCTGCCGCCCGCTGTCGCGGGCTTTGCCGAGGGCGGGCAGGAGGATGCCGATGAGCAGCGCGATGATCGCGATGACGACGAGGAGTTCGATGAGCGTGAAGGCGTGGTGCTGGCGCGAGGTCCGCGGGAGAGAAAGGCTGGCCGTCACGATTGGTTCTCCGGTCGAGGATGCGGGAAGGAGTTGACGGTGGGTCACGATGGGCGGGGTCCGCAGGAGGCTCGCTCGATAAGCGAGGCGTCCACGAGCGAACGCCGGCCCGGCGCGGCGCCGTCGAGCGTGATGTCAAAGAGCTCACCCACCGCCATGCGTCCGAGTTCGATGAGCGGCTGGCGGAAGGTGGTGAGCGGGGGGCTGAGGTGAGACGCGGACGCGGGGTCATCCACCCCGAGCACGGACAGATCCGCGGGGATACGGATCCCGCACGCTTCCGCCGCGGCGTACACGTCGAGGGCGAAGTAGTACCCCGCGGCGACGATGGCGGTGGGGCGGGCGTTCTGCAGCAGTTCGTGGAGCTTGGGGGCGTGTGCATCGCCGACGCGCCAGCCTTCTTCGCGGAGGACGCAGGCGGGATCGGGGGTGAGGCCGCTCTCGATCATCTGGGCGCAGAAGCCGGCCCAACGGTCGCGGTCGTTGCTCACGCGACCCGCGCCGCCGACGAAGCCAATCCTTCGGTGGCCGAGAGAGATGAGGTGTTGGACCGCGCGCCTTCCGATCGAGACGTTGTCGGTATCAATGCAGTGCACGTCGGGCTGGTTGTAGGTGGCGCCGACGACCATTACCGGGCGGCTTGATTCGGCGATCGCCTTGCGGCCCGCGTCGGGCTTGAAGGCGAGCTGCGCGGGGAACGGGTTGACGAAGATGTACCCGCGGCACTCGTTGCGCCAGTCCTCGCCGTATCGGAGCAGGACGAGGTCGGCGCCGAGTTCGTCCGCGCGCTGGCGGACGCCCTCGAGGATCTGGCTGTGGTAGGAATCGGCGAGCGAGCTCTCCACGTGGAACACGAGGCCGAAGCGGCAACCGAGTCCGGGTCTGGATACGTGACCGTAGTGCTCGTGCACGTACGTCCCCTTGCCCTGGCCGCGACGGAGCACGCCGCCGTTGACGAGCTCCTGCATGGCGCGGTGAACGGTGACCAACGAGACCGACATGTGTTCGCTCAGGGCCTTGGTGGAAGGCAGCCTCGCGCCGGCGGTGATCTTTCCGCTGTCGATTGCGTCGCGGACCGCGTCGCTTACGGTGAGGTAGAGCGGGCGGCCCGGTTCGGCGGAGATTGCCTTCAGCTCGGGGAGCATCGAAACCCCTCGCGGCCCGTTGAGGCCGCGAGGAGCGAGTGTTCTTAGCGACGGCGACGGCCGGCCACCAGACCACCGAGGCCCATAAGGGCGAGGGCGGAGGGAGCGGGGACGACGGAGAAGATGTAGACGTTGCTGTTGGAGAAGTCGGAGACGGCCAGCGTGCGGGAGACCGCGTCGTAGGAGAAGTCGAAGGCCGACGTGCTGCTGGTGACGTTGAAGCCGTTGAAGTTGATCGACTGCGCGACACCGTTGGTGTCGATTGCCTTGACAGCCGAGGTGAAGGCCGCGCTCTGGCTGGTGGGGCGGTCGTTGAAGATCACGAACTTACCGAGGCCGCCGAGGTCCATGATCGCGAGGTTCTGCTGGTTGGTGTTGGACGCGGTGGCCTGGCCGCCGACACCGTAGTTCACGTAGATCGCGGTGCCGCCGGCGTTGGAGATGGAGTTGTCGCCGCTGCGGACGCCCTTGATGATCGCGTTCGCGGCGCGGCCGTAGATGTCGCCGGTGAAGCTGTCGAACGCGATATCGCGGTTGTTCGTGCCCGGGGCAGGGAACGCGCCGGCCGGGTTGTTGTTCCAAATCATGCCAGCACCGAGCGCGTAAATGTCGGCGCCGGTGGCGGTGTTGAAGACGCCACGGCGACCGGAACCGGTGCCGGAGTACGCGACGTTGCCGGCGGACGGGGCGGAGCCCGCGAAGCCGGGGTCGAAGGCGGGGCCGGTGAACCCGCGGAGGTTCTTGCTGGCCACGGCGGTATTGGCGGCGGTGTCAAACGTGGCGTACCCGCCGGCGATCGCGGCGCCGGTGTCGCAGCCGGCGGCGAGGCGGTTGCCCTGGATGGCAAGCCCGCTGAAGCCGCGGAGGTTCGGGGTGGTCAGGCCGCCGAAGCGGGGCCCGATCGTCGCCGCGCCCAGCGGGTCGGAAATCTCCGCGATGCCGGTCGAGATCGAAGCGCCGGACTGGTTGAAGCCACCGATGTACAGCTTCGAGCCGTTCCACGCGACCGCGGAAACGTTCGAGCCGATGCGGTTGGTGCTGCCCGCATCAACCGCGCCCGCGACGCTGATCTGGCGGAGCAGGCTCAGTTCGAGGTCGGCGGCGCTCGCGGCACCCGCCGTCGCGGCCAGCGCGGCCGCAGCGATCATCATTCGGTTCATCTCTGTCTCTCCTTCACTATGCGCCGACCGGGGCTCTCTCCAAAGCGACCGGTCGAACAATCCACGGACCAATCACTACTTCTGCCCCGCGTCCGACGAGGGCGCGGGCGACGTGGTCGCTTCGGCGACCTTGAAACCAAGGTGATTCGCAACAGGACGGAACACGCCGTCGCTGGGTTTGTTGGTGATCCACTCCCCACCGGAGTTGTGGTACACGAAGGCCGATGATCCCCCGCCGTCGAGGTTGAGGGCGTCGTCCGCCCCGAGTTCAATCATCAGGTCCGCCAGCTCGGGGAGGGTCATCCCCACCGAGTAGCCGGCCTGCCGACCGTCCGCTACCACCAGCCACAGCGTGTACCCGTCGGCGCTGATGCCCGCGGCGGTACGCGGGTGGCGCACGGTCGGCTCGACGCGCGCCTGCTCGCCGCGGTTCTTGCCGTCTTCGACGAGCAATCCGCCACGATCTGGTTCGGACACGCTGGCACCGATGCCCGCGACGGCGTCCCACACTCCCGGAAGGTCCTTCTCGCTGATGAGGGCGATACGGGCAGCCCGGTCCTTGGCAAAGACCAGGGCCGGGTCGGGGCTGTCGTCGAAGACCCGCAGGGGCGAGACCACTCGGCCATCGCTCACACTGAGCCCGAGCACGTTGGACTCTGTGCCTTTGCCGAGCTTGGCGAAGAAGTTGGCGTTTACCGCGAGGTCGAGCTTGTTGGCCTTCGCCCACTCGTCGGTCCGGGTGAGGGACGCCTCGTGCTCCACCTTGCCGTCACCGTCCGCGGCAAGCGTTCCCGGCAGCGGGTTGGTGACGACGACTTCGAGGCGTGGGTCGGCGAGGTTGATTTGAGCGACGAAGACGTGAGTGGGCCCGTCGGGGGTCTCCCGGGTGAGTTCCCGCACCGCGATCGGGCCGTCCTGCGCACAGGCGTGGGCGGCGATGATTGCGGTGAGGAAAAAGGACAGGCGGGGGCGCACGGGGGTCTTGTCTCCGGTCGGCGTTATATAACTAACCGACGGGCCGCAGTTTCGCCGACTTTGGGCGGGAATGCAAGCCGGTAAAAACACTGGTATCAGTGCTTACTCGATGACGGGGACCTCGACCCATTCGCCGCCGAGGGCGATGGAGCGGTTACCGGCCTCCATGACGGCGACG
The DNA here is from genome assembly GCA_040374335.1 of Phycisphaeraceae bacterium. GTDB lineage: Bacteria > Planctomycetota > Phycisphaerae > Phycisphaerales > UBA1924 > JBEIUO01. The sequence continues at coordinate 2,260 of JBEIUO010000081.1, read as the reverse complement.
TTCTCGACGATTTCGCGGAGGTCGACGGGGGCGGGACCACCCTCGAAGAACTTGACCATGCCTTCGACGAGGCGGGAGTAGACGGGGGCGAAGTCGACGACGAACTGCTGGACGTTCTTGGTGCCGTGGACGGTCGCGCCGAAGGCCCATGCGCCCGCGCGGTCCATGCGGAGACGGGCGAGGCGGCCGTCGCGGTACTGCATGTCGAGCAGGTGGTAGTCCTTGGTGGCGATGGCGCTGACCCGCGCGACGCCGGGGCCCTGGCCGGACCAGCGGAAGATGGCGTCGACCATTTCGATCGAGTGGCAGCCGTAGTGCCAGAGGTGGGGCATCATGTCGAGGAGTTCGCCGTTGCCGAAGGCGTCGATGGCGACGATGTCGCCGAGCTTCTCCTTGTCGAGCTTGGGGATCTCGGTGATGAAGCGGAGGGAGCTGGCGGAGTAGCAGCGGGCGTTGTACTGGCGGGTCATCGCGAGCAGGCTGCGGGCCTGGTCGCTCGAGCAGGTGAGCGGCTTGTCGATGTACGTGGGCATGCCCTTGGCGATCGGGCCGATGGAGAGTTCGAGGTGGCGGTGGCCGTTGATATTCAGCACCATGACGCCGTCGACGTTCTTGAGGAGTTCGTCGAGGGAGCCGACCTGCTGGGCACCTTCCTTGATCGTGTCTTCACGCCACTTCGCCACGTCCTTGGCCGACTGCTCGGCGCCGGCGGGGTGCTGCCATTCGTGGCGGCCCGGGTCCCAGAAGTGGGTCACGCGGCAGGGGGTTTTCCCCTCCTTGTGCAGGGCGTGATCCGGTTGGTGAAGACCGGGGTGTGCGAGCTGTCGATTCCGATGGCGCCGATACGCATGACGTGAACTCCGGGAGCGGGGCAAGAGGCCGCGACCGCGAGGTTAGGCTCTCCGATGCGCGTCCGTCGAGTCCGGGCTCAGGGCTTCTCGGGTTGGCCGCTCTTTAGGCTCTGGCGTTCGGCGGTGAGTCCCCGGGTGACGAGATGGGCGTCGTCGAGCGTGGCCTTGAGCGAAATGGAGGGGTCGCGGACCGCCTCGATGAAGTGCGCGATCTCGGCTTCGTACCCGCTAGGGCCGTCGGTGGGGATCGTCTCGCTGGTGCCGTTGCGGAACAGGGTGAGCTGGGGGGATCTTCCGAGGTCGAACTCTGCCGCGGCGTGCTCGAAGGCGACGAGGAATCGCATGCGGAAGCCGAAGCCGGGGGCGTGGTCTTGTCCGCCTTCGGCGACGACGTGAGCCGGGCCGCCGTGGAAGCGGTAGTGGGTGGAGACGTGTCGGAGGCTACCGGTGCTGGAGACGGAGTCGGGGGCGCCGAAGCACCATGTGATGAAGTCGGCGTCGTGGATGTGGAGGTCGAAGAGTGCGCCGCCGCTTTTCTCGGGGTTTCCGTAGAAGGCGGGGTTCCAGTCGGGGGCGGAGCCGAGCCGGTGGAAGGTGGCGCTGAGGACGTTCCCGTACTCCTTGGTGGCGATGGCGTTCTTGAGCCATGACCATCCGGGCCAGAAGCGCATGCACATGGCGGGCATGCAGCGTTTGCCAGAGGACTCGGCGACGAGTTTGAGGGTGAGGACGTCGCTGGGGAGGAGGGCCACGGGCTTCTCGAGGAGGACGTGCTTGCCGGCGCGGAGGGCGAGTGAGGCGAGATCCACGTGGGTGTCGGTCGGGGTACAGATGCTGATGGCGTCGATGTCGTCGGCCTCGAGCACAGCACGGAAATCGGCGGCGGTGCGCATGCCGCTGAGATCGACGGTTTCTGCGGTGTTCAAGTTGCCGCCCTTGTGGGAGCCGACGCGATCGATGTTGACATCGGCGGCGGCGACGAGGGCGATGTCCATACCGGAGGCGAGGGCGGTGCGGTAGGCGGCGAGATGGGTGCGTCCCATAAAGCCGAGGCCGATGATCCCGATGCGCACGGTCATGCGAGTGCTCCCGATGGGTTGCCGCGACGGTGGTCAGCGGATGAAGGGCGCGACGAAAGCGAGTCCGGAGCGGATGTCTTCGATGCGTTGTTCGCCTGCTTCGCGTTCGATGCAGAGGTTGCCGTTCCAGGCGGCGTCGTGGAGGACACGGAAGAACGCCTTCCAATCGACGGCACCGGTACCGACCGGAACTTCTGCGCCCCACTGGCCCGGTGTGGTGGTGGGGTTTGCGTCCTTGAGGTGAACCTGCATGACGTGGGGCATGAGCAGGCGGAGGGATTCGACGGGGTCGCCCATGCCGTAGAGGATCATGTTGGCGGGGTCGAAGTT
>JBEIUO010000529.1:0-2942 GCA_040374335.1 Phycisphaeraceae bacterium | reverse complement strand
TCACCGGCGTCAGCGGCGAGTTCAGCGCGCGTGTGCTGCAGAACCGCGCACTCGTCGCGCAGCGAGAGACGCCGATCCCGGCGCGGAACTTCACGACGCCGTACGTCATCGGGCGGCAGGGCCAGCTCGGTGGCGAGTACTGGCGGGGGGACATCGCCGAGGTGCTGGTGTTCAACGCGGAGCTCGACGAGTGCGAGCTCTCGCTGATGTACGACTACTTGAACGGGAAGTACAACCTTGCGTCGTGCGCGCCGGTGTTCGGGATTCCGCTCCAGGGCGGGCTCGCGTGCCCCGGGGGGACGATCACGCTCAGCGGGCTGGCGACCAACGGTGTGTGCGAAGAGGGGCTCGCGTACCAGTGGCAGGTCGAGATCGCCCCCGGTGAGTTTGTCGACGTCGTCGACGACGGGCTTACCTCCGGCGCGGCCACGAGGACGCTGACTCTCGAGAGCGTCAGCCAGTCGGGCCTGTACCGCCTGGCGGCGTCCAACTCCTGCGGCACTTCATACTCCAACTCGGTGCAGGCGCGGGTCTGCCCGGGGGACTTCAACTGTTCCGGTGGTGTTGACGGCGACGACGTGATCGACTTCTTCGGCCTTTGGGACGCGGGAGAGATCGGCGCGGACATGACCGGCGACGGCGGCGTCGACGGCGACGACGTGATCGAGTTCTTCGGGCGGTGGGATAGCGGCTGCTGAGGTCCGCGAAGCAGGGACGCAGGGAAGTCCCGGGTCGGGACCCGACGAAACCGTCGCAATTGGCTCCCCAACCCGCTCGGTTTGCGGTAGGCTATTGCACGCGATCAGGGGGTGCGTAAGGGGTTTGATTGATGAAGGTCTTTGCCGCGTTGTCGTTGCTGTGTGGGTCGCTCGCGTTCGGGCAGGCGATCCGTCCCGCGGAGATCACTCCCGAGCCGGTGGGCACGGCGGGCCCGAGACCGGTGGCGGGGACGCTGCTCGCGGTGGACTTGGGTGCGCTGCGGGCGCAGCTGGCGGGGGCGCCGATGGAGCGGCTCGACCAGCCGCTCGAGTCATACGGCTCGGTGGTGACGCTCGTGGATCCCGCGGGGCGCGAGGTGGACTGCTTCGTCGCCGAGTCGCCGGTGATGGAGCCCGGGCTGAGCGCGAAGTTCCCTGAGATGAAGACCTACGTTGTGCGTTCGCTGGACAAGTCGGCGAGCGGGCGCATCGAGCTGACGCAGCGCGGGTTGACAGGCATGATCCGCGTCGCGGGGGAGCAGGACGAGACAAACGGAGGCGCGTGGATGATCGACATCTGGCAGTCACGCGACGATGCACACGCGATCAGCTACTGGCTCCGCGATCTGCCGAACAACAGCGACTGGGTCTGCCACACCGAGAACAGTGTGCTGCCCGACGAACCCGCCCAGCCCCCGGCGTACGGCGAGCGTGTGGCCCAGTCCCGGCGGAACTACCGCATCGCGGTCGCGTGCACCGGTGAGTACGGTGCGCACCACTCCGCCCTCCAGGGCAACCCGCCCAACACCGCCGACCCGCTCGCGGCAATCGTCACGGTCGTCGCGCGGACGAACGTGATCTACGAGGCCGACCTGGGCGTTCACTTCGATCTCGTCGCGAACAACGAGCTCCTGATGTTCACCGACGGAACCACCGACCCGTACACCAGCACCTGCGGTGGCAGCGGCGGGACGGATTGCTCGGGGTCGATCCTCGGCGAGAACCCGGGGGTCCTCAACGGCATCATCGGTTCCGCGAACTACGACATCGGCCACTGCGTGACCCGCATCTTCGGCGGTGTCGCCAACCTCCGCTGCGTCTGCACCAACAGCAAGGCCCGGGGCATCTCCGGAATCCCGCGCGGGGGCGACGCGGATCCCTTCTCCGCGCTCGTTGTAATCCACGAGATCGGCCACCAGTTCGGCGCGAACCACACGTTTAGCGGCACGCGCGGGCGTTGTTTCGGCAACGTCAGCCTCAACACCGCGTGGGAGGCGGGTTCGGGCTCTTCGCCGATGGCGTACGCGGGCGGTTGCCCCGTGGGTGACGCGCCGCCCTCGGACAACATCGTGCAGTTCGCCGATCCGTTCTTCCATCACGGCAGCATCCTCGAGATGCAGGCGTTCCTCGCGGGCAACGGTGGCAACTGCCCTGTGACCATCGTGACCGCGAATGAGATCCCGACGGTCACCGTGCCGACGTCACTCGAGTACATCCCGCCGTCCACACCCTTCGTGCTCGTCGCGAATCCCGCGGACCTCAACGGTGATCCGCTCACGGTGAGTTGGGAGCAGTACGACTCGGGCTTCGCGCGTCCGCTCACCGGGCCCGACGCGTTCGACAACGGGCAGGGTGCGCTCTTCCGCATCTTCCCACCGGTTACCAGCGTTCGTCGCATCTTCCCGCAGATCGGCGACGTTCTTTCCGGTTTCGCCACCGCAGGCGAAATGCTCCCGACGGTCGCTGATGCTCCCCGCCGTTTCCGCGCGCTCGTGCGCGACAACAACCCCCTCGCCGGTGGCGTCGCGATCTCTCCCTTCGTCGAGCTGCGCGTCGCGCCGGGCACATCGCCCTTCGCGGTGACCTCGCCCGCCTACGGCGAACGCCTCGACCCGACCTCCGTGCTCGTGACATGGACCGTCGGCGGCACCGACCTCACGCCGATCAACGCCTCGAGCGTCGCCATCGACCTCTCGACCGACGACGGCCAGACCTTCACCACCCTCGTCACCACGGCGAACGACGGCGCCCACACCCTCGTTCTCCCCACATCGACCGCCTCCTCTGAGGCCCGCATCCGGATCCGTCCCGTGGGCAAGATCTTCTTCGGGATGTCCCCGCGGTTCCACCTTGGCTGCCCAGCGGACTTCAACGCCGACGGCGCGGTCGACGGTGATGACGTCATCGCGTACTTCGGTCTGTGGGACGTCAGCGACCCCTGGGCCGACCTCACGGGCGACGGCG
>JBEIUO010000069.1:0-8102 GCA_040374335.1 Phycisphaeraceae bacterium | reverse complement strand
TCGGCCTCTTCGGCGCGGGGCTTGGGTGGCTTGGCTTCGTCGGTGACGAGGAGCTGCGAGAAGACGCGCTGCATCACGAGGCGTGTGCGCTGCATCTCGGCGGTGGTCTCGAAGCGGTTCTTGGCGGATCGATCGCTGCGGTCCATGACCAGGAAGAGCATGGCGCCGGCGAGCAGGATGATCGCGCCCATCGCGGCGGCGAGGGTAACTTCGAGGATGGTGAAGCCACGGCGGGTCACTTCTTGCCGCCTCCGGACTGGTCCGAAGCCTTGGAGCCGCCAGCGGGGCGAGAGGGCGGGGCGATCTGCCCGCGACCGGTGATCATCTCGATGAACCGGTTGCGGAGGACCGGGTCCTCCATGATGCGGGCGCGGGTGTCGGGGTTACGGAGCTGGCCGAAGATGGGGTCGACGATGCGGGTGACCGAGAACGTGGGCGTGCCGTCGTCGCGGGAGATGTACCCGCGTTCTTCGTCGGTGCGCCAGGCCGTGATGGTGACGGCGCGGAGGCGGTCGAGGCTCATCGCGCCCTGGTTGCGCGTGTTGTCCTGGGGCACGGTGCTCGTGAGCGTCAGCGGGGCGATCCGCATCGTCCAGCGATAGGTGTCCAGGCCGTACTGAATCGGCGCGGATTCGCTGGGCAGGGATTCCTCGTCGTCGAGGTACTGCAGCATCAGGCGGTTGGCGATCTCCGCCGCGCCCAGACGCTGCATCCCGCGGGCCTGGCCCGACATCACCGCGCTGCTGGCGCTGAGCATGGCCGCCGCGGCGAGGCCGAGCATGCCCGCAGCGCACAGCACTTCGACGAATGTCAACCCGCGTCGGGTCGCGTGCGCGTGGCGCGCGACCCGCTCCTTACTGGCCATTCGCTGGATCCTCCGGCGCGGCCCCCGCCCCCATCCCCGGGCGCGGCACCGATCGTTACTTGTTCATCGTCCAGATATCGAGGTCGTCCTCGGTACCCGCCGTCTTGTCCTCGCCGTAGGAGCCCAAGCTGTACGCCCGCTCGCCACGGCCCTGCGGGCTGTAGTAGAAGTCCATCTCCCAGCCGTCCTTCAGCTTCTTGGTGTCGTCGATGAACGGGGGCTTCACCGTCGTCAGCATGGAGAGCGACGTGGGGTACGAGCTGTACTCAAGGTTGTACGAGTTGAGGGCCGTCTGGATCGTCTGGAGGCTGGCCTTCGTCGCCTTGATCTTCGCGCGGGCACCCATGCCCGAGACGCTGACCGCGGCCACCGCCATCAGCACGCCGATGATCGCGAGCACCAGCATGAGTTCGATCAGCGAGAAGCCGCCCCGGCTCCGGGCGACCATGCGAGCAACGTTTCGTGTCGTCTTCATCGTCTTTCCTTCTCGAAACAGCCGGGACCGTCCCCGTCCTGGGCGAACAGCCGCCGACCGACCCCATTCTACGGGTTCCCGGTCCTTCTCGCCCCGGGTCCCTCCGTCACTTGTTCGCCGCCGGCCCCGTTGCGCTCGGCGGCTCCCCAAGATGCCACCACCCTACGCCCGGGGCCACCGATCCCGTGCCTCTACGCCAGAAGTGCCGGCGGGCGTGCCGGTTGGAACGGGTTTAGGGAGGCATCCCCCAGGCATCGAGGTCGTCTGCGGTCCCGGGAATGCGATCGGGGCCCGCCGACCGGAGCGAGAACGGACGGGCGGCGCCCGGGTTCGGCGCGTAGGTGAATGGAGACCCCCAGCCGTCGACCAAGGGTCCGGGCATGAGGTAGGGGGGGCTGGCTGTCTGAAGCGCGGACAGCACACTCGGGCAGGCGTTCTGCTCCAACCGGTACATGAGCACCGCGGACTTGATTCCCTCCAGACTTGCCTGAGTGGCCCGGAAGGTACGCATCGACTGCATGTGCCGCATGAAGAGGAAGTAAACCACCGCCGCAACTCCCACCACGACCACCGTGAGCACGCGGCGTAGTCCCTTGGATCTGCTGGGCGCGGTGGGCGGAGCCTGGGGTGTGGTGGGTGGGGCTGCGGCGGTGTCCATGCTCGGGTCTCGCGCGGTGGGGCGGTGAGTGCGGGAGGGAGGGTTCGAACTTGTTCGTCCCGTCAGCCCGTGCGCTCGGGGCTCCAGCGGGGTGTGGTCGATCTCCGCCATATCCTCCCGCGTGATCTACCTCGACCACAATGCCACGACCCGACCCTCGGAGGGGGTGTGCGAGGCCGTTCAGGCCGGGTTGCGTGCCTACTGGCACAACCCCAGTTCCGTCCATCGTGCGGGCCAAGAGGCTCGGCACCAGGTCGAACTCGCGCGGGCGGCGACTGCTGCGCTCATCGGGGCCAAGCCCCGTGAACTGACCTTTACCTCGGGCGGCACCGAGGCGTTGGATCTCGCAATCCGGGGCACGCTCGAGGCTCATCGGGGCGCGTTGGTGACAACCCGGGTCGAACACGCCGCGGTCCGGGAGATCGCGGAAGACCTCGAGCGGCGCGAGCCCGGTCGGGTGCGCTGGGCCCCTCTTGCGGCGGATGGAACGGTGGACGAAGCCGCGTTCGAGGGCCTCTTGGACGGGGCCGCGCTGGTGTGCATCCAGTGGGCCAACAACGAGACCGGAGTCGTTCAGCCCATCGAGCGCCTGGCGGGGCATGCGCGGCGTCGCGGGGTGCTCACCTGCTGTGACGCGACGCAGTGGATCGGCAAGGAGCCGTGTGCCGCGCCGGTCGCGGACATGATGGTCTTCGCCCCGCACAAGTACCACGGGCCGAAGGGAGTGGGGGTGCTGTACGCGCGATCGGGCGTGCGGCTGCGGCCTCGTCTGCTCGGCACGCAGGAACTGGGTCGGCGCGCGGGAACGGAGAACGTACCGGGAATCCTGGGCGCGGGCGTCGCGGCGACCGAGGCCCTCTCGTGGCTCGCGGATGGGGGCAATCGCGACCGGCAGCGCGATCTGCGCGACCGCTTTGAGCGGGCTGTACTCGATCGGGTGCCGTGGGCCGTGGTGAACGCCCAAGCGGCTCCGCGGCTCTGGAACACCACGAACATCGCCTTCCGTGCGCTCGAAGCCGAGGCGCTCCTCCTCCTGATGTCTGAGCGGGGGCTGTGCGCGTCGGCCGGCGCGGCGTGCAGCTCGGGCTCGCTGGAACCCTCTCCGGTTCTCCTGGCCATGGGGATCCCGCCTGAGTTGGCCCATGGCTCGGTCCGGTTCAGCCTGTCGAAGGACACAACCGCGGACGAGGTCGAGCGTGCCGCGGAGATCGTGGCTGAGTGCGTCGGGGTTCTCTCGAAGTCGGGTTGATGGGTGGGCGTGGCGGGGGCGAGGTTCTACCCTCCTCCCATGACGCAGTTCTCACAGCAGACGATGATCGTGGATGAACCGAGGTCCGGTGGCGGCCTGATGGCCGGCTTTGGGCTGACGCTGGGCATTGGCTCTTTGCTCTGCTGCTGGGTACCGGTCCTTGGTGTGGTGATCGGCCCGCTGGCGATCCTCCTCGGGATTCTGGTGCTCCGCAAGGGCGAGGGGGCCAGCGGCCGTGGTGTCGCGATCGCGGGGATCGCCACTGGTCTGCTCGGTGTCATCGCCTCGGTGGTGGTGCTCGCGGGCGTGGGCCTGGCGATGATGCAGGTCCGCAACTTCTCCAACTCGGTCGGGACCGCCATTACCGCGGCTCAGTCGGGGAACCCCGCTGAGCTGTCGGCCCTGGTGGCCCCTGAGTCCGGCCCGCTCACGGACGAGCAGATCGCCGCCTTCGCGACCCGCGTGAAGGACAAGATGGGCTCGTTCCAGAAGCCCTACGGAGGGCTGATGGAGGTCATCCCGACCACCATGAAGTTCATCACCCTGGATCAGGCCCGGGCCCAGCGGATCCAACAGAAGTACCAGCCGATGGTCTACCCCGCCCAGTTCGATAACGGTCGCGGGGCCGTGGTCCTCCTCCTGCCGCACGGGTCGTCCGCTGCGGGGCCGACGGGGATGCCGCTGCTGGCGAACCTCGGGGTGTACCAGGAAGGATCGACCGAGATCATCTGGCTGGCCGAGCCCGAACCCTAAGGCACTCGCCCCTACCATGGTCCCCCATGACCACGACACCCTCCGCCGCCATCGACCCGCTCGCCATCCTCGCCGACCGCTTCCGGGCGGCGATCCGCGAAGCGTTCCCGGCCGTGGAGGGCGAGATCGACCCGCTCATCACGGCGGCCAAGCAGCCCGAGTTCGGCGACTTCCAGTCGAACGTCGCGATGTCGCTCTCGAAGCGCGTCGGGCAGAACCCGCGCCAGGTCGCCGCGGCGATCGTCGCGCAGGCGAAGGTCGAGGATGTGGCGGAGCCGCTGACGGAGAAGTCGATCGCGGGGCCGGGGTTCATCAACATCCGGCTGAAGGCCGAGGCACTCGCGGCGTATCTGATGCGCCTGGACTCGCCGAACCTCGGGCTTGAGCCGGTTGCCTCGCCGCAGACGATCGTGGTCGATCTGATGGGCGTGAACCTCGCGAAGCAGATGCACGTGGGGCACCTGCGGAGCCCGATCATCGGCGACGCGATCGCCCGCATGTTTGAGCGGCTGGGGCACAAGGTCGTGCGGCAGAACCACGTCGGCGACTGGGGACTGCCGATCGCGATGGTGACGGCGCGGCTGATGCGGCTTGCGGACGCGGGCAAGATCAACCTCGATCGGATCACGCTGAACGACCTCGACACGGCGTACAAGGCCGCGCAGATGGAGTGCCAGCGTGACATGGCCGGGCTCGAGGCCGTGAAGAAGTACGGGCTGGGGCCGAAGGCGCTCGCGGAGCTCGAGGAGCAGGTGAACGGCGCGACCGAGTCCTTCCTTGCCGCGCGGCAGACCCTGATCAACCTACAGGCGAAGGAGCCCAAGACCTTCGCGGTGTGGCAGAAGATCTACGAGGTGACCATGAAGGTCTGCCTCGACGTCTGCAAGACGTTGCTGGTGAATGTGACGAGCGAGCACAACGCGGGCGAGAGCAGCTACGCGGACGAGCTCGCCCCGATGATCGAGGACCTGACCTCGCGCGGGATCGCGGAGTTGGACCAAGGTGCGCTGATTGTTCGGCTGGATGCTCCGCCGTACGACGCGGCCGGGGGACGCAAGGCGGAGTTCGAGGCGATCAAAGAGCCGTGCCTGGTGCGGAAGACCGACGGCGGGTACCTGTACGCGACGACGGACATCTGCGCGGTGCGGAGGCGTGTGCAGAAGTTCAAGGCGCACCGAGCGGTGTACAGCATCGACGCGCGTCAGGCACTGCACATGAAGCAGGTCTTCGCGTCGAGCCTGCGCGCGGGGTACGCGTTCCACCCGGAGACGGGCCTGCCGGCAAGCCTGGAGCACGCGGCGTTCGGCAGCGTGCTGGGCGAGGACGGCAAGCCGTTCAAGACCCGCAGCGGCGAGAACATCGCACTCGCGGACCTGATCGAGGAGACCTTCAAGCGGGCGACGGACGCGGTGAAGGCCAAGAGCCCGGACCTTGGCGAGGAAGAGGCGCGGAAGGTGGCCGAGGCGATCGGCATCGGTGCGCTCAAGTACGCGGACCTCTCGAACGACCGTGTTCGGGACTACATGTTCAGCTTCGACCGCATGCTCGCCTTCGAGGGGAACACCGGGCCGTACCTGCTCTACGCCATCGCACGCTGCAACAGCATCGCACGCAAGGCCAAGGAGGAGGGCTCCGGCGGCTTCGAGCACGCGCCGCTGCTCGTTACAGAGTCCGCCGAGAAGAACCTGGCCCTCGCGCTCCTGCGGTACCCCGCGGCGGTGCAGGGCGCCGCCGACTCCGCCGAGCCCCATCGCGTCTGCCAGTATCTGTACGACCTCGCGGGCGCGTACAGCGTCTTCTTCGACCGCTGCCCGGTGCTGAAGGCGCCGACGGCGGAGTTGAAGGCCTCTCGCTTGCGGCTGTGCGGCCTGGTGGCCCGGGTGCTGAGCGATGGTCTGCGGACCATCGGGATTCCGTCGGTCGAGCGGATGTAAGGGCTGTGCGGAGGCGTATGCCGCGACGCTGACGGGCGTGCGGAGTGTGCGGGCGGTCGCGGGGATTGACGGATCTCTGAAGATCAAGCCCCCGGCGTCGGTGGCCGATCCCCTCGTCATGGCAACTCCCACGGTTGGCGTGCTTGTTTCCGGGCTTTTCGGGCTTTTCGGCGGGACCAATCCGACCGAGGTGGCGAGCGACTACGTGAGCCATCATGTGGTGCCGTTTGTGGCATCGTGCGCGGAGCTCAAGGACGCGCTGCGAGAGGCGAACACCGAGCGCAAGGACTGGGCCCCGTACTCGGAGGCGTGGCGTTCGTGGAAGCCGGGCGAGGCGGAGGCCAACCGCAAGAGCTTCGTGTACGCCGAATACCTGTGGAGCACGAAGAAGGACGAGGCCTTTCGCGCTCGCCACATGGACACGCCCGCCGCGAAGAAGCTGAAAGAACTGCAGAGCGGCTCGAACGGCGTGATCGTGGAGTTCTTCGTCACGTGCGCGAAGGGCGCGAATGTATGCCAGACGCTGGTGACCAGCGATTGGTACCAGGGCGACGAGGAGAAGTTCACCCGCGTCGCGACGACCGGCCTGATGTTCGCGGCACAGCCCAAGCGTGACGACTCGGTGGGGAAGGTCGGCGTGCAGGTGAGCATCCCGGTGATGGACGACGACGGCAAGACGCTGCTGGGCGTGGCGGTCCTCACGGTGATCCCGGACGCGGTGCAGACGGCGGCTGCGAACGAGTAGTCGGACCGCGCGGCATGTGTTCACGGAAAACGAAAGGCCCCCCGCGTGCGCGGGGGGCCTTGTTATTGGGAGCGGAAGTGTGGATCAGAACACGATCTGCATCTGGGCGCGGAGGGCGATCTCGCCATCGTCGGGGTTGCCGAGGAGGCCGTTGGTGGTGTTGCCCGAGAGCGGGCCGGTGGTGTCGTAGACCCAGTCGGTCTCGTTCAGGGCCCAGACGACTTCGCCGGTGAACTTCACGGCGTGGCTTTCCGGGGAGATGTAGTAGTTGACGCCGGCGGTGAGGAAGTGGGAGTCGTCGGCTTCGTCGCCGTTGAGGTCGAGGGTGTCGTCGTCCCAGAAGATGGCGTCCCAGCGGGCGAAGAGTTCGACCTGATCGGTCACGAAGAAGCCGCCCTGGAGGATGCCCGCGAAGTTGTCGGTATCGCCGCCGCCGTTCTCGATCTCGGTGCTCTGGCCGATGAACGCGCCGTAGAAGTTCCAGCCGGAACCTTCGGAGGAGACGTCGATCGTGTACAGGAGCAGTTCCTCGCCGGGGGACGCGGTGCCGCCGGTCTCGCCCGAGTCCTGCCAGTGGATGGCACCGCCGACGAGCGCGGCGTACTCCTGGGAGCGGAAGCTGGTGAAGTCGAGGAAGCGGTTCCAGTCGTTGCCGGCGGCCATCCAATCAACGCGGGCGGTGAGGGCGTAGTCGGATTCAGCGGCGGAGTTGAAGTCGGTGTTGGCGGTGCGGATGCCATCGGTGAACGCGCCGGTGAGGCGGAAGTTCTCGGCGCTGTAGGAGAGCTGGACGCCCTGGTTGTAGTCCTGGTTGAAGAACTCGTTGGCTACGGAGCGGTCGACGGCGAGCTGCTTCTCGTTGACGATCCACTCTTCGCGGAGGATGGGGAGGGTCATCTGGCCCCAGCGAACGGCCAGGCCGTTGTCGAAGGCGTATTCGGCCCAGACATCTTCGAGGGCCCACTCACCCGCGTCGCCGGCCCACATCTGGACGTAGTAGGTGAGGGACTTATCCCAGACGTGGCCCCATGCCCAGATGCGGTTGTTCGGGCTGTTGAAGCCGTGGGTGAAGTCCGAGTTATCGCCGACGTCTTCGTCGCGGAAGTTCATGGTGTAGCGGAACTGGGTGGCGCCGCCGAGGTAGAGGGCGTTGGCGCCCGAGCCGTCGGTGATGCCGAACCCGTTGGCGTCGTGCCCTGCACCGCCGGTGGCCTGGTAACTGGCGCGGGTGGACGCGTCATTCAGCAGTTCCGCGGCGTAGGAGCGGGCGGCGTCCTGGCCGTGGGCGAGCGAGACGAGTAGGGCGGGTGAGAGGAACGCGAGAACAGCCTTGTTCATTGATGAGGATCTCCATGCCGCGAAGAGATGCGGCGGGCGGGAGCTTACCGGGGGGAGTGGGGATGTGCAAGCTGGTGAGAGGGGA
>JBEIUO010000252.1:0-4894 GCA_040374335.1 Phycisphaeraceae bacterium | reverse complement strand
GTCCGCACGCACCTGCTCGGGCTTCGTGCTCGCGAGATTCGCCGAGTGTGCCGCTACGCAGTCCGCGATGGTCTTCTCGTCGTCGGCCGTAACCGAGATCCGCTGAACCACCTCCGCGGGAATGCACTGACCCCACGCGAGCCCCGACGTCGCCATGAGCGACGCACAGGTCAAAAGCCAAACGTTCCAGAGCTTGGAGGGAGACCGCAACGCTGCTTCCTTCCGCATGATGATCCGATCCGCAATCCCCGCTGCCGCTCGGCCCAGCGCCGACGACCGCGGGAGGGTCAAAGTATCAGTAGCCCACCGAGAGGTCAAATATACGACCCTACGCCCCCGCCCGCTCCCTGTTCTCAAAAGCTTCCTCCCCCAACCGACATCATCTCCGGGTGCGGAGCGTGTTCGGGTCAACCTCCACCGCCATCTCCACCGCCGTCACCCGAAACCCCGCCTCCGCAAACACCCGCCGCGCCCCCTCATTCCCCGCCGCGGTCTCCAAACGAACCTGCTTCACACCCATCGCGCCAAACCGCGCCACCGCCTCCCGCACCAACGCCCCCGCCACGCCGCGGCATCTCCACTCCGGCTCTACCCACATGTCGTGAATAAATCCGAACTCCACGACCTCGTAGATCGGAATGTTCCCCTCGACCCCCGCCACCAGGAACCCCACAACCCCCTCGCCCACCGTCGCCACCAGAAACACCGACCTCGCATCGCGTGCCCGCTCCGGCAGCCAAGACCGGTACCGCTCCACCACATCACCCAGCACACGATACCGCGCCCCGTCCCACTCTTCGTGCAACGCCACCACCCGCGCCACCATCGGCAGCACCGATTCCACATCCGCGACCGTCGCGGCACGGATCGTCACGCCCGCGGTCACGCCTTCTTCGCCCAGCCGTCCTTCAGCGTCACCGTCCGGTTGAACACCAGATTCGTCGGCGTCGTGTCCTTGTCCACGCAGAAGTACCCCAGCCGTTCGAACTGGAACGTCGTCCCCACCTTCGACCCCATGATCGCCGGATCCACCAGCGCCGTCACCGTCTCCAGCGAGTGCGGGTTCAGATCGTCGAAGTAGTTGCCGGTCTTCTCGCCGGGCGTCTCCACGCTGAAAAGGCGGTCAAACAGCCGGATCTCTGCCTTCGCCGCCGTCGCCGCGTTTACCCAGTGAATCGTGCCCTTCACCTTCTTCGTCGGCTTCCCGTCCGGTCCCACCGGCGCATCCCCGCCCCGTGTCGCGGGGTCGTACGTCGCGCGGACTTCAACCACGTTCCCGGCCGCGTCCTTCACGACGCCCGTGCACGTGATGAAGTACGCCCACCGCAGACGCACCTCCTGCCCCGGTGCAAGCCTGAAGAAGCCCTTCATCGGCGTCTCCATGAAGTCGTCCGCCTCGATGAAGATCTCGCGGCCGAACACGACCTTCCGCTTCCCGGCGGTTTCGTCCTCGGGGTTCACCACAAAGTCGAGTTCGTCGGTCTTGCCCTCCGGCCAGTTCTCGATCACCACCTTGACGGGCTTGAGCACGCTCATCGTGCGTGGCGCAACCTTGTTCAGGTGGTCCCGCAGCGCGTTCTCAAGCCGTCCGACGTCGATCACGCTCTCCTGCGTCGTCACGCCGACGTCCTCGCAGAAGTTCCGGATCGACTCCGGCGTGTACCCGCGCCGCCGCAGCCCCGCGATCGTCGGCATGCGCGGGTCGTCCCACCCGTGCACCCGCTTCTCCTCGACCAGCTTCAGCAGGAACCGCTTGCTCATCACCGTGTACGTCAGGTTCAGCCGCGCAAACTCGATCTGCTGCGGGTGGTGGATCTTCGGCCCCCACGCCGAGCCCGGCCCGCGCCCCTCGTTGATCGAATCGATGAACCAGTCGTACAGCGGCCGGTTGTTCCTGAACTCCAGCGTGCAGATCGAGTGCGTAATCCCCTCGATCGAGTCTTCCAGGCAGTGCGCCCAGTCGTACATCGGGTAGATGCACCACGTGTCGCCGGTGTTGTGGTGGTGCTCGTGCACGATGCGGTACATCACCGGATCACGCATCACAAAGTTCGGGCTCGTGAGGTCGATCTTCGCGCGCAGCGTCTTCGCGCCGTTGGGGTGCTTGCCCGCCCGCATCTCGCGGAGCAGCCGCAGACTCTCCTCGATCGGCCGGTCACGGTGCGGGCTCTGCGCCGGCGCCGTCGTCGACCCACGCATCGCGCTCATCTGATCGGCCGTGAGCTCGCAGACGTACGCCTTGCCCTTCTGGATCAACTCCTCCGCCCACGCGTACATCCGCTCGAAGTAGTCCGAGGCCCAGAACACGCCCCCCGCGATCGGCCCCGCCTCGTAGTCCGCGCCGAGCCACTTCACGTCGGACTTGATCGCGTCCACGTACTCCTGCTCCTCTTTCGAGGGGTTCGTGTCGTCGAACCGCAGGTTGAACTTGCCCCCGTAGTCCCGCGCCAGCCCGCTGTTCAGGCAGATGCTCTTGCTATGGCCGATGTGCAGGTACCCATTGGGCTCCGGCGGAAACCGCGTCTGCACCTTCGCACGCCCGTCCGGCCACGTTCCCCACTTCCCCGCCGCGTTATCGGCGTCGATGATCTGCCGCAGAAAGTTCGTCGGCGTGGGGCGGGCTTCGGCGTTGTCTGGGTTCGTCGTCATGGACCCCAAGCATAGAAGCCCACTCCCCTCCCACACCGCCCCCGCGTCCGCAAACACGCACGCCCGGGCTCCTCCGCCCCCCATCCAATCCCAAAAAGCCCACCGACCCCCAAGTTGCCCCCCAGTCGCGACGAAGATCCCCACGTGCGGGGCCACGCCCCCATCCCGGAGGGGCCCCATGGTTGGTGATCCGATCGACGTCGAAGAACTCCTCAAACGCACGATGAACAACGCCAAGATCGCCGAGCGCGTGCTCAAGGCCTTCGAAGCCGATGTCATCACCACCGCCGACCGCCTTTCCCAAGGCATCCAGGAAGAACGCCGCGAAGAAGTCATCCGCCTCTCCCACGGCCTCAAAGGCGCCGCCGCCAACATCGGTGCCGCCTCCCTCCGCGCCCTCGCCGGCGAACTCGAAGAGTTCGCCCGCGACCGCGAACTCGCCGACGCCACCCGCCTCGCCAACGAACTCCGCCAGGAAGTCGACCGCTGCCTCGAACAGTGCCCCCGCCTCTTCGCCCGGCTCCGCGGCGCAAAGACCTAAGAGTGCCATATTTACAGTGATTTTCCGAACACCCTCCATGGGTGTTCTTTTCTTTTTGGATTCAGTTTGGTGCGCTGGTTCCCCGGGCCTCACAAAGCCCGTTCACCACCCCTGTACGAAAGGAACCCGCCTCATGAAAACCACCGCCCGCCTCCTCCTCCTCTCCCTCGCCTGCGCCGGCCTCGCCGCCTGCTCCTCCAACAAGGCCGCCACCCAGCCCCCCGCGCAGGCCCAGCCCGACATGCAGGCCATGATGGACAACTGGACCAAGGCCATGACCCCCGGCCCCCAGCACGCCCACCTCGCTAAGTCCGTCGGCACCTGGGAAGGCACCATCAAAATGTGGATGGACCCCTCCATGCCCCCCTCCGAAAGCAAGTGCACCACCGTCATCACCAGCGTGATGGGCGGCCGCTACACCCAGGGCACCACCAACGGAGTCGTGAACATGGGCGAGAACTTCGCACCCTTCGAAGGCGTGGGCCTCTACGGCTTCGACAACGTTCAGAAGAAGTTCCAGGCCGTCTGGATCGACAACATGGGCACCGGCATGATGACCGGCGTCGGTGACCTCTCCGCCGATGGCAAAGTCCTCACTTGGGCCATGACCATGGCCGACCCCATGACCGGCCAGGTCATCACCAGCCGCGAAGTCGACACCCAGATCGACGCCAACACCCAGGTCATGGAAATGTTCACCGCCGGCCCCGACGGCAAAGAGTTCCGCACCATGGAAATCCGTTACTCCCGCAAGAAGTAACCCACCCGTCCGGCAAGCAAAAAACGCGTGGCCCTCGCCACGCGTTTTTCATTCCCAACCTTCACCCCTCGTGACTCTTACTTCGGATCCTTCGCCTTCGTCGAATCCTTGCTCTTCTGCGAATCGCTGCTCTTCTGCGTGTCCTTGCTCTTCGTCGAATCGCTGCTCTTTTGCGAATCCTCGCTCTTCTGCGAATCGCTCGACTTCTCCGACGCATCGTCCGTATCGCTCGACGAATCCTCGTCCTCCATCGAGTCCCCATCCTCATCCGTCTTCTTCTTCCCCTTGCCCTTCGACCGCTTCTCCGCAGCCACCTTCTTCGCCGCCGCCGCCACTTCCTTCACCTTCTCCTCAAACTCCGCGTTCGCCGGATGCCCGATGAACGCGATCTTCCCCTCCGTGTCCACCACAAACGCGCACGGAATCCCGTTCTGCCCCGCCGCCTGCATCCACTTCGTCCGCATCTCGCCCGGCTCGTCGTACGCGACCGTGTAGTTCATCTTCGGGCCCTGCGACCGCACAAAGTTCTGCACGCCCTTGAGCCGATCGTCCTTGCCCCCCTGCGCCGACGGCCGCTCGCTCGAGGCCATCCCGATGATCGTCACGTCCTTGTACTTCTTCTGCAGCGACGTCAGGTGCGGGATGTTCTTGATGCACGGCCCGCACCACGTCGCCCAGAACTCCACCACGTACGCCTTCCTCTCCTCCAACTCCGTCACCTTCTTCCCCTTCACAAACGACGTCGCCGCAAACGCCGGGGCCTTGTCCCCAACCTTCAGCCCCGCGCTCGACTCCACCTTTGCCGGCGCTTCCTTCGCCGGAGTCTCCCCCTTCACCGGCTTCTTCGTCTGCCCCATCGCCCCACCCGCCAACGCCGCCACCAACGCAATCGCCACCATCGTCTTCATGTGTGTCCCTTTCAGATTCCCCCAGTATACAGCACG
>JBEIUO010000790.1:0-1714 GCA_040374335.1 Phycisphaeraceae bacterium | reverse complement strand
GGGTGTGTGTGCGGAGAGTAGCGCGGAGTGTGTGTGAAGGTGTGTGTGTGCGTGCGAGCGGTGTTCTCTTCAAAGCAGGCGCGCCTGGGTGTGACAGCCGGTGGTGGTCGCGGGGCTGGTGGCACGGGGGTATTCCGGGCCGGCGAAGGGGCCGGTGCGCGAGGTGGCGGTGGAGTGCACCGTGGAGCGTGGGGGCGGTGAAGCGGCGGTCATGCGGGTTGAGGTCGTCTTGAACAGCTGGGACGTCCTGTCGCGGACAGCGGCGCGGCCTGTCGGAATCGTCGAGGTGATGGACGATGCATCGCTGATGACGACGCTGATGCCGCGGTGTGGGAACGTGGGGCTGGCGCGGATGGGGGACGAGGTGCGGGTGTTCGGGGACTGCCCGGAACTGGCCCCGCCGACTGCCGCGCAGTGACGGTTCTCGTATAGTGGAGGCGTGCAGACCAACACGACCCAACCGGAACCGATGAAGCCCGAGCAGCGAGAGGTGGCGGCGCGAGCGCTGCAGTTGTGGGAGGTACTGCTTTTCGTGAGTATCGTGACGCTGGTGTCGCTGATTGGGATCACGAGCCTGCGGATGTTACGGAGACGGAAGCAACTGACGGAACCGGTGCGGCACACGACGAAGCTGACGGACGTGTGGGAGGAGTCGGGGAAGCGGCTACAACTGGAGTCGGGGGATCACATTCATCGAGAGGTGGTGCCGACGGAGGATCCGGTTATTCACGCGAAGGGGGTGTCGCAGGATCCGAACGCGGACACGAAGGCGGGGCTGGTGTTGCCGCGGGATTCGGATCGGCCGGTTGTGCTGGTGACGGGGGGAGCGAAGCGGGTGGGGCGGGCGATCTGCGAGGCGTTTGCGGAGGCGGGGTGCGACGTGCTGCTGACCTATCGCAAGAGCGAAGAGGAGGCGGACGCGACGGTGGCGGAGTTGCGGAAGCGGGGCGTTTCGGCGGGGGCGTTCCGGGTAGATCTGGGGGAGTTGGACGAACTGGACCGGTGGGCGGCGAATCTGGCGAAGCACCTGCCACGGCTGGATGTGGTGGTGCACAACGCGTCGATCTACGAGCCATCGCCGGTGGATGAGAGCGTGGTGCTGGAGGCGATGAGGCACTACAGGATCAATGCGCTGGCGCCGTTGCTGCTGACGGCGCGGCTGTCGCCGATGCTGTCGAAGTCGGTGATGCCTGGGGGCGGATCGGTGGTGTGCATGACGGACATGCACGCGCTCGGGAGGCCGCGGCGGGGGTTTACGGCGTACACGATGTCGAAGGCGGCGTTGACGGAGATGGTGCAGTCCTTGGCGCGGGATCTGGCTCCGACGGTGCGGGTGAATGGGGTTGCGCCGGGGGTGGTGGCGTGGCCGGAGGAGGGCATCGATTCGGAACCGGCGGAGCAGCGTGGGTATATGAAGCGGATTCCGCTGGGGCGTGCGGGGACACCGGAGGACGCCGCGAACGCGGTGCGGTGGCTGGCGCTCGAGGCGACGTACGTGACGGGGGAGATCGTGCGCGTGGACGGGGGCCGTTGGCTTACTTGATGGCGTCGGCGATTTCGCGGGCGCCCTCGACGCCGAGGATGGCTGCGCGGTCGGCGTGTTCGCGGGCTTCCTTGGTTCGGCCGGCGGCCTTGAGCCAGCGAGCGGCCTCGAGGGCGATCACACCGTCGGTGGGGTTGGCGGCTGAGGCTGCGGCGTAGACGTCGGCGGCTT
>JBEIUO010000345.1:0-3985 GCA_040374335.1 Phycisphaeraceae bacterium | reverse complement strand
GATCGATCAGGGGGATCATGCCGGTGCCGGTTCGCAGCACGGCGACGAGGGCTCCGACCGCGAGGCCGGCGATGAGGACGTAGGCCTTGGTGAGGGCTTCACGGCTCTCGCTGTAGAGGCTGCGGAGGGTTTCCGCGGCGGCGATGCCGCTGGGGAAGGGGAGCTGTTCGTGGTTGATCATCTGCCGCTTCATGGGGATCGCGAGGAAGACGCCCATGAGGCCGGTGGCGAGGGTGAAGGAGGCAACGAGCCACGCGGGGTGGATATCCCAGGTCTTGAACTCGGCGGCGGTCTTGCCCTCGGGGATCGCGGCGGTGAGGACGAGTGCGCCGAACATGGTGGCGATGGTCGAACCTGTTGAGTACCCGGCGGCGCTGGCGGTGCTCGCCATGCAGTTGGTTTCGAGGATGGTCATCTTCCGGCAGCCGATGATCGGCGTGATGATGGACCAGAAGACGTACGAGATGACGGAGGACGTGATCGCGACGCCGAAGGCCCAGCCGATGTTCAGCGTGGTGTAGAGGTTGCTGGCGGCGAGCAGCATGCCCAGGAAGCCGCCGGTGAGGACCGCGCGGAGCGTGAGCTGGGGCATCTTGTCGCCCACATAGACATGCTTGAACCAGTGCTCGTCCTTCTGCTCGGGAGTGGCGTCGGCGGGCAATGGGGGGACACCCGGGCCAAAGAGGCTGGGGGCGGAGTTGGTTTCGGTCTCGCTGCTGCCGGGGCTGGCCATCGCGGTGTTCCTCGTGTAAAGATCGCGCGAGCGTCTCGCGGGTGCGCCAACCTACACCGTATGGGCGAGATCCGCAACCTCGCAGGCGCGTGTTCAGGGTGCGTTTGGTGGCGCGATGACGGGAAAGACCCCGGGGAGGGTCTCGAGGGTGTACTCGCGGGGAGTGGGGCTGTCTGACTCGTGCTCCCCGTCGGTCTGCACCGCTCCGCCCTCCGGGAGACGGATGCGGGCGGTGCGGCCGCGCGCGGTGGCGACCCCCTTAAGGGATGCGCGGCGGCCGGCTTTGCACCAGAGCATCGAGGCGAGCCAGTCGAACCCCGAGGTCATGGGGAAGAACGCGACGTCGAGAAGGCCGTCGTCCATCTTGGCTTCGCCGGCGGGATCGAAGCCGCCGCCGTAGCGGCCGCAGTTGGCGACGATGACCATGCCGCGACCGTCGGCGAGGGGTGCGCCGTCGACTTCGACATCGATCCGCGGAAGGGTGGGGCGGCCGAGTTCGGCGATGATGTGACGGACGTAGGAGAGCTTGGTGATGGCACCGGTGCGGGCGCGGGTGAGACGGGCGACGACACCGGCGTCGGGGCCGACGGAGAGCATGAGGACGACGGACCGGCAGGTGCCGTTCGAGGTGCTCCGGATGAGATCGAGGGATCGGGTCTTGCCGTTCGCGATGCACGCAGCGGTGCGGACTGGGTCGGCGGACATACGGAGGTCACGGGCGAAAAGGTTCTCGGTGCCGGTGGGGCTGTGGTAGAGGGGGACGCCGGATTGCGCGGCGAGGCCGCAGAGCGCGGCGACGGTTCCGTCGCCGCCGACCGCGACGAGGGCCTTTGTGCCGCGGAGGTCGGAGGGGGAGGGGAGCGGGGTGGAGATGGGGTGCTGGACGGGGGTGAGGCCGCGGGCCTCGAGGGCGGCGCAGAGGGGGGGGACTCGGCGTGCGGCGCGGCCGCGTCCGGACTTGGGGTTGAAGACGACGAGGACGCGGCGGTTGGCTGGGGCGTCCGCCGTCATTGCTTGGGCTTGCGGAGGAGGGTGTACGTGGCGAAGAGATCGTTGTTGATGTCCATGGGGGATTCGCCTTCGTCCCACTTGAGGGTGCGGCCGATGAGCCTGATGCCCTCGGAGTCGTCCTTGTCGAACTCGACGACTTCGAAGCCGGAACTCTCGATGAGGCTGCGATCGAAGGGCGAGCGGCCGTCGGCCCAGGGGATGTAGTCCTTGGGGTCTTCTTTCTGCTTGGGGTGGATGTTGTAGATGAGTGCGACGCCGCCGGGCTTGAGCGACTCGAAGAGGGCCTTGACGAAGTCGGCGTCGCTGACGCCGAGCTTGACGAGCATGCGCTCGTCGACGGGCTGGTCGGGGTGGATGTAGCCGCGCTTGAGGACGTTCTTGGAGATGATGACGTCGAACTCATCGCCGGCCTGATCGCGGACTTCGCCGGGCCACTTGCCGAAGACGAGCTTGAGGTGGCCGTCGGAAACGTCGGCGCCCATGGAGATGGCGGCTTTGACCTCGCCGACGTCTTCTGGATCGCTGTAGAGGGCCTTGAGGACGGGATCAACCTCAACGCCGACGACGTCGCCGCCGAGGAGGGCGATGAGCCGGAGGTGGCCGATGGTGCCGAAGCCAAAGTCGAGGACGCGCTTGCCCCGGAAGTAGTTCTTGACGCCGGGTTCAAGTGCGGCGAGGAGGTCGACGGGGCGTGAGTAGGCGGTGGGGGAACCGTAGCGGGTGTAGTAGTAGAAGTTGTCGTCGAGCTTGAGTTCGGCGTACCCCTCGCCCTGGTCCTTCGTGAGCTGGTTGAACTGATCGACGGTCAGGGCGTCGCGGGTCTGCTCGTTGTACATCACCGTGCGGGTGCTCACGACGGGGAGCCAGCTCGCGGCGAAGAGCATCATGCGGGTGCCGTCTTGGGTAACGACGCGCCGGAGGCGGGAAGCCTCGCGCCGGATCTTCTCGACGGCGTGCATGGGCCGGTTGGGCACGACAGCCTTGGGCTGTTCGGGCTGCTGCGGCGGGGTGGAATCCTGGGCCGTGACGAGGGTCGCGAGGCAGGCGGAAAGGGCAAGTGCGGCGGTGGTGGCGAGGCGGGGCATCGGTTGGTCTCCGTGAAGCTCAGACTGTTGATCTTTGGTCGGGTTCCGAGGCTGGGTGAGAAAGGTGGGGTTATCGCGCCTCGGGCCACTGCTGCGGTGCGGGCCAGGGGAACTCAAAGGGCGGGAGTTTGCGCTGCTCGTAGAGGGCGGCGGTATGGGGGGGTTCGACGGTGAACGGGAGGCCGCCATCCTGGGGGTGGATCGCCCAGCGGGTGACGACCCGCACGTTTCCCTGGGGGTCGATGACGAACGGGACCACGCGGGCGAGGGGTATCTTGACGCCGGTGATTCCGCCGTCGGGCTGCCGGTCGGGGAGGCTCATGGCCCATTCGAGGGTGATGTCGTCGAGCGAGATACCTTGAAGGACTCCGCGATCGTGAGAACGGTTGACGAAGAACCCGTGGACGTCTTTGCGTTGGTAGTGGTTCTGGAGGAAGAACCAGCTTTGCCAGGTGTAGTCCCAGGCACCTTGAAGGCTGCGGTCGAAGGCGCGGTCGCCGGAGTCGACGGGTCGCGAGTAGTCGGCGAGGGGCACCATCACAGCTTCGGGCGGCGGTGCGGGGACGAGTGTCTTGAGCTGCTCAGCCTGGTGCACCCCGGCCCTGTGGATCAGGGCGAACCGCTGCTGAACGCCCACGTACATCACGGCGCCAAGGAGTGTGACGAGCATCGCGGCGGATCCGCCGATGAGCCGGACCGCGGCGGTTGCACGCGGGATGCGCTCGAGGAGAAGGGCGACGAGGTCGCCCGCGCCGGCGACGATCACGAGTGCGCCGGCGCAGACGAGGTAGAACGTGCGAGGGTTGGGCATGTACCCGGTGATCGCGGCGAGGGGCACGCATGCGCCGATGAGCGTGCAGAGGCCGATCACAATTGCGGCGACTGCGCCCTTGGTCGTGCGCGATGCCGACTCGGGGGCGAACGGCGGGGTGGTGGTCCAGGCGTGGAGCGCGGCGGCACCGGTGACGCCCAGGCCGAGCAGGAAGAGGGCGGCGCGAGGGAGATGTTCGAGCAGTGCGCTGAGGCCGAGAGAGATGGCCCCGGGGCTGAGCGGTTCGGCGTAGGCAAGTGGGCGCATCGCGCTGACGACCTCGTCCATTCGTCGCCAGAGATCGCGGAGGGGGACGTAGCTGGCCTCATCGGAACCGATGCCGGG
>JBEIUO010000447.1:0-3363 GCA_040374335.1 Phycisphaeraceae bacterium | reverse complement strand
GACAACGTCGACATCGACTTCAACGGCCTGAACGCGATGGCCGGCCTCACCTTCGACACCGGCTTCACCGCCGACTACTGGCTCAACTTCACCAACGGCGACGCCGGCTCCAACATCTTCTCCAATGCCGCGGTCCTCCGTGCCAATGGCCCTGCCCGGAACTTTGGCGGCAACAACCTCGACTACGGTGCGTACAACGGCGGCGCGAAGGCCAGCGGCAACGATCCGGTGAACTACGACGGCACCCGCGCCGACATCCAGGACGGCTTCGCCCCGCAGATCTTCTGCGAGGTCGGCCCCCGCACCGCCGGCCTCCCCTACCTCTCCGGCGGCACCAACCCTGATCCCCAGCCCAACAAGATCCTCGTCACCGTCGACAACCGCAACGTCGCCGGCGTGACCAGTGGGGACGCGAACGCCTTGGCAGCCGCCGCGGTGACCACCGGCATCGAGTACCGCATCGACCTCGCCGAACTCGGCTGGGACGGCACCTCCTGCATCAAGATCGCCGGTTTCATCAACAACGGCGGCCACAACTTCCTGTCGAACCAGGTCATTGGCGGTCTGCCCGTGGGCACCACCAACCTCGGCGGCCCCGCTGGCGTGAACTTCGCCAACATCGCTGGCGACCAGTTCATCCAGGTCGGCCCCTGCGGCGCGGCGTGCCCCTGGCAGGCCGACGGTTGCTACGCGGACTACGACAACAACGGCGGCATTGACGGCGACGACGTGATCGCGTTCTTCGCCGACTGGGACAACGGCCTCGAGTGCGCCGACGCCGACGCGGCCAACGGCGTCGACGGCGACGATGTGATCATCTTCTTCGGCGCGTGGGACGCGGGTGGCGTCGGCTTCGCCGGCTGCGAGTAACCCCTCTCGATAGACCATTCGGCTTCATGAACCCCCGCCCCTCGGCGGGGGTTTTTATCTGCTCGAGTCCAGCCGCACGCGCACGGGCTCCATCCGCACGCGGCCGTTCTCGATCACGAAGCCGGCCTTGGTGGGGATCGGATCGACGATGAGCCCGGTGGCACGCAGTTCCTCCACCGGCAGCACGCTGTTCCGCTGAGTGGTTTGAGTTCGCACGAAGATCACGAACGGCCCCCGCAACCGGATCTGGTCCTTGAACTCGTCCAAGCTCCACGACCTCCCGCCGGATGTGACGTCGCGGATTCTCGTTTCACCCACCGACTCGACCCGTGCTCCGACGTAGTAGTCGAGCATCGCGTTCCGCCACTCGTACGCGGCGAACCGCGACGGGTCCTCGCCCGCTTTCAGCAGCTCCGCCACGATCGCACGGGCACTCCGCTCGGGGAAGTACCGTTCTCTCGCGATCCCGTACCACCAGCCCTGCCCGACCGCGAGCAGGATGATCACGCACCAGACCCCGGTCCGCCAGAGTGGTGCCCGGGGCGCAAAGCGCGCTGACCCGAGGAGCGTCGCGAAGCCGCACCCACCGAGGATCGCCACCCCTGGCCACAGCGGGGTCAGATAGCGTGCGACCCCCTTCCCGAGCGCCGAAAATGCTGCGAAGCCGATCAACACCCAAGCCAACGCGACGAACCAACCGGCGCCGAGAAGCGGACGACGCCGCACGATGAACACGAGGGTCACAATCGCGGCAACTGACCCGAGCCCGACGCCGTAGGACATCGCTTCGAGGTTGTTGACCGGCGAATCGGGGACGAGCAGGTTGAGATTGTCCTCGGCTTCCTTATTGGCCCACGCCGACGCCGCTTCCGGCCCGATCGCCCGACCGACCAACTTACCCCACACGAGCACCGCGGCAACGCCGGCACCGAGTACCACCACGAGGTGAGTCCGGGTTGCGGCTCGCCAGAGCGCACCCAGCCTCGCACGATCGGCAAGCGCGGCACCGACGGCACCGACACCAGCTCCGCACGCGGCAAGGAGCGGCCAACCGAGCGGGTTGTTCAACTGATCAACCACAACCGGGTCTTTGCCCCGCCGCAGGATCACCGCGGTAAGGACCACCGTCAACGCCGCGGCGACACTCGCGGCGGGCCAGAGCTTGCGGTCGCGGGCTCCTGGGATCTCGTGGGAGAACGCCGCCCACAGCACGATCCCACCGTACCCCGCGACGGCGATGGCGAGCAGACCAGGTGGGCCCTTCGTCAGCGCGGTCGCGATACTCGCGATTGCTGCGAGAAGCAGCCAACCCCAGGCGGTCGACTGTTTCCCGAAGGGGAATCCCGCATCGGCCGAGGCCAGCTGACCTACGCCGTGCCTCAACCACGCAAGCACGACCGCGCCGGACGCGACCACGACGCACGGCGCGAGCAGCACGTCGAGTTCACCGATGCGGCTGGACCTGGCGTAGAGCAATCCGGTCGCGAGGAAAGCCGCTCCGAAGAGAGCGGCATCACGAGCCCAATCGGAGTCGTCCGCGGCGCCAGCGAATGCACGAGGACGAGCCGAGCGGAGCATCCGACGGGCGAAGAGGTAGAGCGACACGACGCCCAGCCACCCGGCTAAGGCGACCGTCGCGCGGATCTCCCACTCCCCCACTTTCGTGCCCCGCAGTTCGGCGAGCCCGAGTTGGATCCAGTAAAAAAGCGGTGGCTTCGCGATGTACGGCTGGTAGTTGATGGTGGGGTAGAGCCAGTTGCCGGCATCCTGCATCTCGCGGGTTGCCTGAGCACGCTGCGCCTCCTGCCAGTTCGTCAGTCCGTGCGAGGTCAACCCCAGCGCGTACGTCACGGCGCACAGCAGCGTCAGTGCGACGAGATCAACGACTGTCCGCCCGAAGTGCTCTCGTTTCACAAGTCGCTCCCGAACGCGGCGCGGACCAATCGTGGCAGCACGTCCCCCGATCGGCCCGCGACAGCCGCGTCTACAGCGCGACTATTGGCCGTGGCCTCGAGGTTTACCTCCGCGGTGAACGCCCCTTCCGACGACGCGAGCGATACAAATCCCGCGGCGGGGTACACAACCGCACTCGTGCCGATGGAGATGAAGACATCGCACGAGCGGCTTCTGGTCATCGCCTCGAGCAACACGTCCTCGGGAAGTTGCTCGCCAAACCAGACGACGTCGGGGCGAAGGAGGCCGCCCGCATGAAAGGGGGACTTTGCGGGATAGTGCGGCATCCGCTCCTCCGGTGGTGTGTACTTGCGCCCGGTCTCGGTGCAGCGCCAGTCGATGATCGACCCGTGCAGTTCGAACACGCGCGTGCTGCCCGCACGCTGGTGCAGCCGGTCGACGTTCTGCGTAAACAGCGAGAACTCGCCACCTCGAGCGACGATCTTTCGTTCCATCTCGGCGAGCGCGAGATGGCCGGGGTTCGGCTCCGCCGCGAGACACCCGATGCGGCGCCAGTCGTACCAACGGGTGACCTTCTCG
>JBEIUO010000490.1:0-3127 GCA_040374335.1 Phycisphaeraceae bacterium | reverse complement strand
GGCCGACGCTTGCTTCTGCTGGGCCGCGTGCCGACGCTCGTTCAGCTCTTCCAGCACGCCAGCGCGCGATGCCCCAGCCGCCGCGAGACGCCGCTCCGCCTCAGCGAGCTGCTCGCTGATCGCCGCGATGTTCTCGCGCTGGTCGATGATCGCTGTCTCGGTGTCCCCCGCGCGGTGCGAGAGGTTGCTCATCCGCTGCTTCTCGAGCTCCGACTGCCGGCTGGCTTCCTCGATCGCCCGCTCGAGCATCCCCTTGCGCTGGGCCGCCTGCTGCTGCGCGTGAACTGCTTCCAACCGGGCCTGCTCCGTGCTCTGGAAGCTGCTCGCCGCCTCTTGGCGCGACAGCTCCGATTCCTGCTTCGTTCCTTCGGCCTCCGTCAGCTGCGCGTGAGCCGCCTCGCGTTCGTCGTGCAGTACGGCCTGGCGGCTTGTCAGCCCGCTCAGCCGCTGCCGCAGATCGTCGTACTGCTCGAACGCGAGCGCCAGCCGCCACGCCCGCAGGTTCTCGTCCAGTTCCTTGAACTTCCGCGCCTTGGCCGCCTGCCCCCGCACGATCCGCAGCCGACGCTCGGTGTTCTCAAGCTGCTCCCGCGAGGTCTTCAGATTGGCCTCGGCCCGGTCCAGCTTCCGCTGGGCCTCGATCCGGCGCTGCTTGTACTTCGCGATCCCCGCCGCTTCCTCGAAAATCGTCCGACGCTCCGTCGGACTCGCCAGCAGCATCGCATCAACCTTGCCCTGCTCGATGATCGAGTACGCGTCCGCGCCGATGCCGGTGTCCAGGAACAACTCGCGGATGTCCCGCAGACGCGCCGTCTTCCCGTTGATCAGGTACTTGCTCGTCCCGTCGCGGTACAGCCGCCGCTCCACCTCCACCACGTCCGCATCCACCGGCAACCCGCGCCGACGCGATTGCCCCGGGTGACGCTGGATCAGCGCCGCCGCCTCCGCGCCCTCCTCCACCACCGGCGCCGCCTCCACAACCTCGGACGTCTCCGCCGCCACTGGCGCAACGTCCACCGCCGGTGCTCCCATGGCCGCCGCCGTCTCCGCCTGCTGGAACAGCGGAGCTTCCATCACCGGGTTCTCAAACGTCAGCGTCACGCTCGCCAAGCCCAGCGGCTTCCGCGCCGCCGAACCCGCGAAAATCACGTCGATCATCTCGTGCCCACGCAAGCTCTTGCTCGACCGCTCGCCGAGCACCCACTTCACCGCGTCCACGATGTTGCTCTTCCCGCACCCGTTCGGCCCTACCACCCCCGTGATCGGCTGGTCGAAGGTGAACTCCGTCCGATCGGCGAACGACTTGAATCCGTGCAGCGTCAGCTTCGCCAACCGCATGCGAGCAACCTCCGTGTCCCGCGGCCCCAGGCTCTCGCCCGACCCGCCCCGTCCGTGCCTCGACCCGGGTTCCCCGAGTCGCATATTCAGGATCCGGCCACGCCGAACCACAACATCTCGGGTGCCAGGCCCGAAGGAACCGAATATATCGCGTTTGTCCCCGCGCGGCGACGAATCCGGTGCGGAATCTCCGCACAGGCCCGGCCCTGAGTCACAACCCCCCGCGAACCGCTACTTTGGAGCATCCGCCGGCGGCTTGATCGGGACAATCGACGGCTTGTCCACAGGCTTCGCTTCCGTCGGTGACGGCTCGCCCACACGCTCCGGTGTCCGGAAGATGATCAACTCCCGCTCCGCAGGTGTCTCCGGACGCTCCCGCACCGCCGCCGTATCCGTCGCCGCCAGCAGCGACGCCTTCAACCGGTCCGTCTCCGTCGCGAACCCAGCCCGAGTCGCCCCCGCCGCGCACAACTCGTTCAGCGTCGCCACGATCTCCGAGTACGTCAGATCCAGACCCCCAGAGGGCTCGTCCGGCGAGATCTTCGCCGCGAGCGTCCCGATCAGGTCCGGCAGGTTCGGCCTCGAACTCACCAGCAGCGGCGCCGTCCCCGGCGAAGCCACGTACCGAATCCGCGTGTCCGCGTCCGCTCCCGCAACCTCCATCATCAGTGTGTTGTTCCAGAGCGACGTCGTTGCCGCCCGGTGCAGACTCAGGTCTTCTCCGAACAGAACGATCCGGGGTGTCCCCTGCTGCGTCACGTACACCAGCGGTTCGCCCATCGGCACGATGTCCAGGAAGAACTTGAATCCCCCCGCAATCACCGGGATCCGCTCCACTCCCTGCAGCATCCCCGCAGGCAGCCGCGACTTCGCCAACTCCTCCAACATCGTCGGCGAAATCGCCATGCCCCGCGGCTGGTTCGCCCGGATCCGAACCTCCATCGCCCGCTCCGCGCGGGCCGCCAACGCCTCGTACGCCGCCACACGCACCGTCAGCTCGTCTTCCTTGAGCAGATCTCGCAACGCAACATCCACCGTTGGCCCAGAGGGCAGGTCCCCGAGCAGACGAATCGCATCCGTCCGCACATTCCCAGGGCCCACAAACGCCAGATTCTTCAGGTGAGACGCCGCGGTCGCGTCGTTCAGCCGCGCACCCGCACGCAACCCCGCCAGCCTCGGGACGATCTCCGGGCAGTCGTACAGAGACCGCGTAAACGGGATCGCCCGGTGCCCCAAGGCCTCGAGGCACCACGCGTAATCGTCGGCGAACTGCGGCTCCGCGCGCAGTCCCTCGGCGTACCGCTTCGCCGCTTCCTCCGGGGCAGACTGATCGATCCGCAGATGCTTCACAAGCTGAATGAACGCCGCCGGCTCATCGCGGTACCGCTGAGGCACCACCAGCTCGATCATCGACGCGCTGCGGCCCTTCGCGATCGCGCCCCGATCCCCAGGCCCCGACGGAAAGCGGTTGTTGATCGCCGTTGTGATCGACCTCGCCCGCGCGTGACTCTCGTTGTACAGGGAAAGCGAAATGCCCATCGGCGTCGTCACCACGCCCCCGCCCATCACGCGTCCCACCGTCCGCGTCACGTTCGTGTCGTTCCTGCTCGACTCCGAGAACGGATTGATGAAAATCGCGCCCTTCGCCTCGCCGATCAGCCTTGCCTGAACCCCGCCCACGGGCTGCGCCATCCCCAGCCGAAGCCGGGTCGTCCCCAACCGCCCGCCCTCAAGACTCGTCGCGTTCAGCGCCTTCACATAGACGTCAAACGTCGAATCCTCCGGTGCG
>JBEIUO010000217.1:0-5266 GCA_040374335.1 Phycisphaeraceae bacterium | reverse complement strand
GCCTGATTCTCAAGCGCACCCCAGTTGCTGATCAGAACCGCGTTGGTATCCGGATCTCTGAACACCGCCGTCGCCCGCCCATCCCAAAACAGCTCCGGCACCAGCGCGGCATTGATCACCGAGTTCGCCGCGCGCCCCGTAATCTGCGGGTTCACGCCGAACACCGAATCCCTCACATAGTTCTGCCCCGCATCCGCCCGGATCACCCCCAGCGAACCCAGAATGTCATCAGCCGTATTCAGCACCAGGTCATTGCCCGGATTCCGCGCCAGCCGGGGATCCGAACCCCCGACCTCCGGCGCGTGGCATGTCCCGCAACTCACCGTGTTGTGCGAGGACAACTGCTCATCCCAGAACAGAATCTTCCCCAGCACCCGCTTCGGTTCGCTGAACGGATTCGCCGGAGGAAACACCACCGGCGGCACCGCCGCCCATGCAACAGCCCCGACCGCCGCAAGTCCAGCGACAGCCACCACCCAACGCACGCTCCGCGGTTCACCTTGCACGCATCCTCCCGTCATTCGACCCCCAGAGTATGACACAAAGAACCCCCAAATGGAAGGCAAAATCGTCCTCCGATAATCGACCCGTCCGAGCCCCTCACACCTTCACGGCGGCCATCCCCACCGCCGTCGTCGATCCCGTCCCACGCTCGAGCATGCACGCCACCGGGTACGCGCAGTAGTCCAGGCTGAAGGCACCCGCCGGCCTGTGGTTCCCGCTCAGGCCCAGCCCCCCGAACGGCAGCTTGCTCGACGCCCCCGCCGTCCCGCAGTTCCAGTTCACGCACCCTGCCCGCACACCCGCCGCGAACCGCTCCGCCTTCGCCTCGTCGCACGTGAACACGGCCGCGGCAAGCCCGTAGTCCGTCGCGTTGGCCTGCTCGATCGCCTCCTCCAACGTCTCCACCACCGACACCCGCAGGAACGGTCCGAAGACCTCCACGTCAGCGCCAGCCCCCTTGCCGCCACGCTCAAACCGACCGACCTCCATCACGCCGGGAGTGATGTACCACCCTTCCATTCCCGTGGGCGCAAAGGCCTCGAGGAGCACCCGGCCGCCCTGCGCTCTGAAGCTCCCCTGCGCCGCGAGCACAGCGTCGCGCGCCGCGGCGGTCACCATCGGCCCCATGAACACCGCGCCCTCGGGATCCCCCACCACCAACTCCCGCGCACTCGCCACCACCGCCGCCATCACGCGCTCCGCAACCCCGCGCTGCACGATGAGCCGGCGCGTGCACGTGCACCGCTGACCGGTCGAGATGAACGCGCACCGCACGCACTCCGTCACCGCCTGCGAGAGGTCCGCATCATCCAGCACCACCGCCGCATTGTTCCCGCCCATCTCGAGCGCGAGCATCCGTCCCGGGCGATCGAGGTTCGCCTCGATGATCTTGCGACCCACCGGCCACGATCCCGTGAACAGCACACCGTCCACTCCGTCACCGCCCGCCAAACGCGAAGCCGCCGCGGCGCCGCCCTGCACCACGTTCAGCACGCCCGGCGGCGCACCCGCCGCGGCGAAGGCCTCGCGGTAGAGCTCCGCGAGCGCGATGCCCGTCGCGGGCGTCTTATCGCTCGGCTTGAAGACCACCGTGTTCCCCATCGCGAGCGCCGGCACGATGTGTCCATTTGGCAGATGCGCCGGGAAGTTGAACGGCCCGACAACCGCCATCACCCCGTGCGGCTCAAACCTCGTCCGCGCCCACTTCGTGCCCCCCAGCGCGAACTCCCCACCGGTCACGCGCGAGAGCCCGCCGCCCGGCGCGGCATCGAGCGTGATCTCGATCTTCGCGGCAATCAGCCCCGCCTCCGCCTTCGCGTCCCACGTCGGCTTGCCGGTCTCCTCGCGGATCACCTTCGCGATGTCGTCCACCTTCGCCGCGGCGAGCGTCGCGACCTCGCGCAGAACCGACGCGCGTCGCTCGAAGGACCAGGACTTCCACACGGGTAGCGAGGCGCGAGCCGCCATAATCGCGCGTTCGACTTCCGCGGGCGTGGCCTCGTGCCAGGTGAACGCCACCGCGCCGGGATGCGCGGGATTGCGGGCCTCGACCGCGCGGCCACCGCCAACCTCGTACTCGCCGGCGATCAGCTGCGAACGGATGGTGCTCATGTCGTCGTCCTGACTGTGGACAAGGGCCGCTATTTCTTGCGGCGGGTCTTCGCCTTGGGCTTCTGCACCGGCGCGGCCTTCTCCGCCGGCACGGTGAACTGCTTGAGCGAGGTCGCCCCGGCATCTGCGCCGGCCGACGCTCCCAGCAGCGCCATCGACGCCTTCGAGACTCGGATCGTCTTCCCGTCGAACGTGAACGGGCACTCGACCGCGCGGAACTCGCCGTCCTCGTGCAGCACGCTCACGATGCCGTGGTCGTCGCAGCGTTCGTCGGTCACCGCGCGTCCGAGCGCCGCGGAGACCGTGTTCTTCACGAGCGGAATGTCGTCCGTGTTCGCGTCGAGGTGCGGGCCGCCGTCGAACGGATCGACCATGCCCCGGAACTTGAACCCCAGGTTCTCCAGCAGACGCCGCGCGGGCAGCGTCTCGCGAGAGACCACGCCGATCACGTTCTGCACCTCGAGCGGGAAGAGCGTGAGGTACACAACGTCCTTGGGCAGCAACTCGTCGATGAACTTGCGGTTGTGCTGGCAGAACCGGTCCGCCTCCGCGAACTTCACCGGGATGAACTTGCGGCCGAAGTGATCCCAGAAGGCGTTGTCGCCGTCGCTGTTCACCGGCCCCATCATCTCGGCCAGCATCCGGTGCGAGAACCGATCGCGGAATCTGCCCACGAAGTGGAAGCGGATGAACGACAGCAGCCGCCCCGGGCGAGCCTTGTGCCCACGATGACTCGGCTGCAGGATGAGCCCGCCCAGTTCGCTCGGGCCGCTCTCGTCGCCGTAAAGCTGCGCCACCGTGTGCGACGTTCCCTGGCCGAGCTGCTCGCTGTGAAACCGACGCTTGTCGAGCTTCAGCGCCCAGTTCGGATTACCAGGCCCACCCTGGTGCGCACGGACCTGCGACGTCCCCACAGGGCTCGAGGTTTCGATCTCCTCGATCACGAACATGAAGAAGTCCGAGTCCCGGTCCATCGCCGCCATGCCGCCCGACGCCCCCGCCGAGGCACGCCGGCGACCACCCGACTCCTCCACGTCCACACCCGCGGCCTGCCGGAAGCACCGCTCCGAGAGCTGGATTTTTTCCGTCAGCGCCTGCTCACTGGGCGGCAGATTGATGAAGTACACCATCCGCGCCAGCTTCGCGAGCGTCGGTACATCCTTGACCTTTGCTTGGCGAACGACGAACATGCCCGGCTCCGTGGGATGTCAGCAGTATACAGAGTTTTCGGACCTGAGGCGACCCGGTCTTACTCGGGCTTGCCACCGGCCATGTCGTAGATCCAGCTGTCGCCCGCGCGGCTCCAGTTCAGGACCTCGCCCTCGCCGAAAAACAGCTTGAGCTCGCGCTCCGCCGCTTCCGGGCTGTCGGAGCCGTGGATCAGGTTGAAGCTGTTCGACACGCCGAAGTCGCCGCGGATCGTCCCGGGGTTGGCCTTGCTGCCGAAGGTCGCGCCCATCATGTTGCGGGCGATCGTGATCGCGCCGTTGCCGCGGATCGCGAGCACCAGCACCGGGCTGGAGGTCATGAACTTCACGAGACCCGCGTAGAACGACCGGGCCTGGTGGGCCTCGTAGTGGGTCGCGGCCAGCTGCTGTGAGATCTGCATAAGCTTGCAGCCAACGACCTGAAGGCCCTTGTCCTCGAAGCGGCTGATGATCTTGCCCATCAGGCCACGCTGAACGGCGTCGGGCTTGAGAATGATGAGGGTGGTTTCCATGGATCGTGCTCCTCGATTGGTTCGTGTTCGGGTACTGTGATTGGGACGGAAGAATAGGCCTTAGGCAGCGGAGTTTCCGGCATGGCGGACTCGTCGATCGGCATCATGGTGAACGGCTCGGAACGCCGGGTCGTCTCGGGCACCACCCTGCGGGCCCTCATCGCCGACCTTGGCCTGACCGGCCAGCCCGTCGCCGCGGAGGTCAACAAGGCCGTCGTTCCCTTCCGGCGGCACGCCGAGCACCAGCTCGCCGAGGGCGACCGCGTCGAGCTCGTGACTCTCGTGGGGGGCGGATGAAGCCGGGGACGGCGACAGGGCGACTCGGATGGGGATGGGCGTACGCCGGCCTCACGCTCATGTGCGTCCTCGCGTTCTGGCCCGCGGTGAACGCCGGTTTCTCCGACTTCGACGATCACGGCTTCTTGCTCGAAACCAACCACTGGCGCGGCCTCTCGCCCGCGAGGCTTATCGACATCTTCACCACGATGCGCCTGGGTCACTACCAGCCGCTGACGTACCTCACACACGCCGTCGAGTACACGTTCTTCGGCCTCAACCCCGCGGTGTTCCACGTCACGAACATCCTGCTGCACTGCGTCAGCGCGTGCCTCGTCGCCCGCATCGCGGCCCGCGTCATCGAGCTGTGGCGGCCCGACACCGATGCAACCTCGCGCCTTCACGCGGGGCTCATCGCGGCCATGCTCTGGGCCGTTCACCCGTTGCGTGCCGAGAGTGTCGCGTGGATCACCGAGCGGCGCGACGTGCTGTCGGGTGCGCTCTTGCTGGGGGCGGTTCTCGCGTACCTGCATGTGCCGAACCGTCGGGCGTACCGCTGGACGCTCGCGCTGCTCGCGCTCTCGCTCCTGAGCAAGGCGTGGGGCATGACGTTCTTCGCCGTCGCCCTGTTGCTCGACGTCTGCCCCTTGCGGCGGCTTCCGTTGCAGTTCTGGCGTTGGGCACGGGCCGAGTATCGGCCGGTGCTGATCGAGAAGCTGCCGATGCTCGCGTTGGGCGCCGTGTTCGGGTTCATCGCCGCGAAGGCCGTCGCCGAGCCGAGCGAGGACACGGTCAAGACCATCGCCGACTGGGGCGTGGTCGAGCGCATCTGCCAAGCGTGCTACGGGCTGGTGTTCTACATCCGCAAGACGCTGCTGCCCTTCAACCTCGCCGCGCTGTACGAGTTGCCCCGCACCGCTGCTCCGTCCGAGCCCCGGTTCGCGCTCGCGATCGGGCTGGTGTGCGTCGCGGGGGCCGCTCTGCTGTGGGCGGCGATCAAGGGGACTTCGCGTGGGGTCGCGATCTTCATTGGCTTTGCGCTGTACGCGGTCGTCGTCTCGCCGGTGCTGGGGCTGACGCAGGCCGGCATCCAGCTCGTCGCGGACCGCTACGCCTACCTCTCGACGATCCCGCTCTTCGTGCTCATCGCCGGTG
>JBEIUO010000328.1:0-4125 GCA_040374335.1 Phycisphaeraceae bacterium | reverse complement strand
GCTCGTTGTGGACGCAGAGGGAGACGCGAACTTCCGCGCGCTACCCATGGCCTCGACGGTGACCGAGCTGCCCAAGCTGCTCGTCGAGCACAACGCCGTCAGTTTCGACGCGATGAACGCGGGCAAGCAGGAACTTCGACGCCTGCCGACGTTCATCGAGCGTGCCGGCAAGCTCGTCGTGCTCGTCGATGGTGCCCACGCTGTCCTCGACGCGCACAGCTCCGCCGGCGACGTCTGGGTTCGGCTTCAGCGTGTTCATCGGCACGCCGAGCTAGAACTCATCTGGACCACCCACCACCTTGGCGGCGACGTTCCCCAAGTTGTGCAGGCCTGCGCACCGGAGCTCTACGTCTTCCGCACTACGTCGCCGGCGGCCCTCAAGACTTTGGAACGAGAGTTCGGCCTTGAAGCCTCAAGGGTGCGAGCCTTGGAACGAGGCAAGTACATCAAGGTAGAGATGGGATTTTCGGCAGGGGCTTGACTCGCCGAAGGTCTGGTGTTCTCGTTCGACCCGTGGCGCACTCTCGTCTCTCATGAACCTCATGCACATCGCCAAGATCGCCGCGGGCGTGATCGCCGGCAACTTCGTTTTCGAGCGCTTCATCCTCAAGAACCCGATCGACGGCTCGGGCTTCGTCGAAGTCAAGGAAGGGTTCGGCATGGATGACGTCATCCGCGCGGCCACGGTGGCCGCGGTCGTGGTCGCCGTGGACAAGTTCGTCCCGATCGGCAAGTAGTCCACCAACCTCCAAACGGAGACTCTCAACCATGGCACGCACGTACTCTTTCTCGCCGGCCGGCAAGTTCTGGGGCTCGGCAACTGCCGCGACCGCTGGATCCGGCACCTTGGTCTGGTCGCCCTCGGAAATCGACTCCGCCGGCGTCGTTGCATTCCACATCGGAATGAGCAACGAAGGTTCGGGAGCCAGCAACGCCGCGGACATCTCGATCGTTTCTCGCATTCGAGTCAAGGCGAACGGCCAAACCGTGATCGACGTGACTCCGGCGGAACTTCGCGCGTACCAAGAGCGTTTTTCGCCCAAGGGCAACTCGAACACCGACACCGGCACGACGCTCACGATTCCGCTCAACTCGCTCGATGCCAAGAGCGACGATGATGGCGATCGTTGCCAGTTCATGCCGGGCGCCTCGGCGACCGTCGAACTCGTGTACGCGAACTCCGCCGGCGGTGCTGCCGTCATTCGCAAGGGCAACTTCTTCCTCGCGTGGACGAAGACCACCGTCGCGCCTGAGTTCTTCATGACTCTGCTCACGCAAGCGGCGAACGTTCCCGCCAGCGCGAACAACGGCCGTTCGCCGCTGTCCGGTCCCGGCTTCGTGCAGGGCCTCGGAATCACGACGGCGAACCTCAACCGCGTCCGCACCGTTCTGTCGGGCCTCGAAGTCGCCAACCTGCCCGGCGCTCTCTACAACGGCAACACCACCGGCGACCTCATGCGCGAAACGCAGGAGCTCTACGAGAACCCGGACGACTCGACGATGGTGACGTCGTTCCAATGGCTCAAGCTGGCCCAAGGCCTCGAAGCCAACCCGGCGACGAGCTGGCTGGAACTGACCACCGGCAGCTCGTGGGCCACGACCGACCCGATCGGTCTCTACACGCTGGTTCCGGTCCAGCCGCAGAGGGCGTAATCACATGGCCGTCAACCCCAACGGCGTCCGGGCGAAGCTCGCGCGCCGCGGTGGTGCCAAGGCGGTCGCCCGCGCTCGTCAAATCGTTTCCGAGAACCCGACCGGCCAAGTGGCTCGGCGTCTCGGACTCGATCAGGCGGGCGCGGACGGCGCCACCATCGATCCCAAGCAGCCGATCAACCGGGCCGGCCAGAAGGTCGCCTCGGACATCACCGCTCAGATCGTCGAGGATGCGCGCCCTCGCGCGGCCACGAAGCAGGACTTCGACCGCGCTCGCTTTCCCGGTTCGCCCTACTGAAACCACGGCCGCCCGAGCTGGCGCGATCAGCTCGGGCCGCTGACCACCATGCCCTCGAAGCAGGACATCGCCATTGCCAAAGGCCTCGCCAAAGAGGCCGGAAAGATGGTTGCCGAGGAACTTGCCAAGATGCTGGTCCCCGGCATCGGCTGGTTCACGGGCTTGGTGTCCGTGGTCAAGCTCATCAAGGCGATAAACGATCCGGGCGACGAGTCGCGTCCGGTCGAGCTGGCGCTCCGAGTTCCTCAGGACGCGCGATTCGCCTTCGTGAACTACGGAAACGTCGGACGCTACACGCTGCTCGACTTCTTTGACGTCCAGAAGGACAAGAAGTCCAAGACTCTCACCGGCAAGCCGGTCCCAGAATCGCTCCGAGTCGGCAAAACGTTCGAGATTTCCAAGGGCACCTACGCCGGACTCGTTCGACAGAAGTCCTACAACGACAGCGGCTCGTTGCTCGTTGGGTTCTGGAAATCGCGCAAGCGCGACGAGGACATCGTGGCGACTGGTCCGGAAGCGCTGGTCGCTCAGGCCATTCTGGCGCAGCCCAAGCTGAAGCAGTACGAAACCGAGCTGCTCGCCGGCGCCACGATCACCATCGCCGCGCTCAAGGTATCGGCGAAGGCCGATCTCTTTGACACCGACATGAGGCCAAACTTCACGGAGTCGAACACCGCTCCGTTGATCGCCTACGGCGAAGCTTTGGTCGAGTACGCCGAGCTGGTGAAGCAACTGGGAACTCATCCGGCCGGCGTAAGCACGTTCGGCGACCAACTTTCCTACACGGTCATCCTCGGAGAGGTCGCCTCCAAGATCGCCGAGGCGTTCGGCCTTGAACTCGGAACCAACTTCGTGACGTTTAAGGCCAAGTCCAAGACCGACAAGGACTCGATCCTCGGCATCTACCGCGCTCAGCTCAACAACGAGATTCGAAACGTCCCCGGCACCAGCACGAACGTCGTAGTCTCGCTGCCCGGATCGCCGCTCGACCGTCCGGCCGCAACGCCGCCGCCGGCCACGCTGCCCGAAGCGGTCTACACGATCATGCCGGTCGCCGGCCGTCCGATGGGGCCGTCTGTCATCGCCATCGGCGAGGACGGTCGCGTCGTGACCTCGAAGGACTTGCGACCCATCCAGAACACGCTTCCGCCTTCCAAGGCGGAGCAGCAGCTCGGCAAACTCGGACTCGTCGAGAACGTCTCGACGGCGAGCGCGCCAAGGACCGAGCCCGCCGGCGCCACCGACCGCTCTGTCCTCGTACTCTTGGCCGCCGCCGCGGTCGCTGTGGCTCTTCTGTAGGTGACACCATGGGAATGGCTGATTTCGGAACCAACGCTCTCAACTGGGCCAACAAGATCGGCAACACCGTTGACTCGGTGCTCGACACGGCTCAGCCGTTCCTTGATCTCTACAACAAGGGCAAGGAGATCGAGCAGCAGTTCAAGAACAAGGGCAAGCCGCCGCGCTCGAACTCCGACGCCACCATCGTGCCGGGTCAGATTCCCACCCAACAGCAGCTCGACGGAACCCCGCCGAAGGCGATGAGCCAGACTGGCGGCAACGGCCCGATGATCGCCATCGCGGCCGGCGTCGTTCTCCTCTTCCTGCTCAAGAAGTAGGCTACTTCCATGCCCCAGCAGTTCGGCGACAGCAACATCGGCGATTTCTACCAGCGCCCGGCGCGTCCGGCGGCCTCGCCGTCGATGACGCCGATGGGCGACATGGGTTTCCAGACTCCGACGAAGGTCGGCAACAACTGGGGCACGCCGAACTCGGGCGCACCGGGTGGCGGAGTTCCGGGTGCTGGGTTTTACGGCCGACCCTCGGAAAACGGCCCGACGCTCACGCCGAACCTGCTCGGACGTTATGCACCGACCGAAAGGTTCAACTACCTCGAAATCCAAGGCAACAACAGCGGAACGCAACTTGGATGGGTCTCATTGGTCGTGGAACGTCCCACGCTCTTGGTGCCGGTCGAGCAATTGTTCGGCTCGGTCTACTTTGCTCCGCACGCCATCCCCACTACGTTCGGATCCGGTTCCGCGCTTCTCAACGCCGAACGTGCTGAAGGCCCCGGCGTGGTGTATCTGTGGGCTCCGGGTACTTGGTGGATCAAGTACAACGCCGCCGACACGGTTAAGGCCAAGTTCCGCCAGATGTCGGCCGAAGATCCG
>JBEIUO010000409.1:0-3611 GCA_040374335.1 Phycisphaeraceae bacterium | reverse complement strand
TCGAGGGGTTGTTCGTGCCCGGGCTCACGCACTGGCAGAGCCCGAACTTCTTCGCGTTCTTTCCGGCGAACATCTCGACCCCGGCGGTGCTCGGGGAGTTGTTGAGCGCGGGGCTGGGCGTGCAGGGGATGCTGTGGGCCACGAGTCCGGCGTGCACGGAAGTGGAATCGCGCGTGGTGGATTGGCTTGCGCAGATGCTCGATCTGCCGGAGGCGTTTCTGACGCGTTCGTCAAACGGGGGCGGGGTGATCCAGTCGACCGCGAGCGAAGCGACGCTCTCGGCCCTGGTCGCGGGTCGTTGGCGGGTTCAGCGAGTGCTCGGCGACGAGGAGCGTCCACTCACGATCTACGCATCGACACAGGCACACTCTTCGATCATCAAGGCCGCGATGATCGCCGGGCTAGCCCGCCACCCCGAGGATTCACGCCACGCGCGGTTCATCCCCGTCGGCGATGATTTTTCGATGGACACGGTCGCGCTGCGTGCGCGAGTGATGGCGGACGCCGCGAGCGGCATGGCGCCGTGCTTCATCTGCGCGTCGGTGGGGACCACGGGGAGCGGCGCGTGCGACAATGTGGCGGAGATCGTCGCGATCGCCGACGAGTGCGGGCGGCGGCACGGGGTCAGGCCGTGGGTCCACGTCGACGGCGCGTGGCTGGGGAGCGCGTGCATCTGCCCGGAGTTCAGGCACCTTCTCCGAGGAATCGAGGGCGTGGACTCGTTCGCGTTCAACCCCCACAAGTGGATGCTCACGAACTTCGACTGCGACTGCTTCTTCACGCGTGACCGCGCCTCGCTGACGGCTTCGATGTCGGTGACACCCGAGTACCTGCGGAACGCGGCGAGCGAGAGCGGCGGTGTGATCGACTACCGGGACTGGCACGTGCCGCTCGGGCGTCGGTTCCGCGCATTGAAACTCTGGTTGGTGATCCGGCACTACGGGGTGGAGGGACTGCGCGAGTACATACGGGGGCACGTGGCAATGGCCGCGAGCTTCGAGCAACTCGTGGTGTCGGACGGGCGCTTTGAACTCTGCGCCCCGCGGAGCGCGAGCCTGATCTGCTTCGCGTTGACGGGCCGCGACGACGCGGAGAACAAGCGGCTGCTGGACGCCGTGAACGCCACGGGCCGGGCGTATCTCACGCACACGGTGCTCCCCGCAACACCGTCGCGCCCAAAGCGGCTTGTGCTGCGCATGGCGATCGGTGCGGCGACGACCACGCGGGAGCACGTTCGCGCGGCGTGGGAAACGATCTGTTCGTGCGTCTGATCCGGCTCACCCGAGCTGCTGGCCGCTGAGTTTCAGCAGCGGGACCATGATGCTGAGCAGCAGCGAGCCGATGACGAGGAAGAGCATCACGATCAGCAGTGGCTCGAGGGCCGCCATCAGACGCGACGACCGGCGGTCGAGTTCCTCCGCGCTGTCATTGGCGAGGGTCTCAAAGGCGGATTCCATGTCGCCCGAGCGTTCCGCGGCGATGAGCAACCGACGGGTGGGGACGGGAAGAGCGTCGACGGTGTCAATGAGCTGACGGAGCACGCCGCCCTCGACGAGGCGGTTGCGGAGGTTGACCAGTTGCTTCTTGAGCACGGGGTGCCCCAGAGCGTTTGAAGCAACGGCGAGGGCGTCGGAGAGCGTGATGCCGCTGCGGGTCATCGCGGCCATGACGGTGAAGAAACGGGCGGTCTCCTGCGCGAGCACGACGTCCTTGAAGAGGGGCATGCCGCGAAGGAGGCGGTTGCCGAGGGTGACGAGTTGTGCCCGGATGGCGACAAGACCCATGGCGACGACAAGCACACCGAGGAGGCAGTAGAGCCAGTTGGCACCGATGAACTCGCCGACGGTGACCATGACCTGCGTGTAGGAGGGGAGCTCGAGACCTTGTTCGGTGATGGCTTTGCCGATCTTGGGGACGATGAACGTGAGCATGAAGAGCGTCATGATGAGCCCGATGGTCATGACGATGATGGGGTAGATGAGGAGGGTGACGACGCGTCCGGAGATGGCCAACTGGCGGCGGGCGGTGGCGGAGAGCTGCTTGGCAGCGCCGCCGAGGTCACCGGTACGTTCGGCGGCGCGATAGACGGCGACGGTGACTTTGTCGAAGACGGCGACCTGGTCGCAGGCGTCCGAGAAGCTGGCACCGGCGGCGACGAGCTCTCGCATGCGTTCGACGCGGGACTTGGTGCTGCGGGAAACGACGCTGGCCGTGACCTCGAGGGCCTCGACCAGTGGCACACCCCGGGTGAGGAGCTGGGCGAGCTGCTGGTGGAGTTCGGCCTGGTCC
Organism: Phycisphaeraceae bacterium; assembly: GCA_040374335.1. Classification (GTDB taxonomy): domain Bacteria; phylum Planctomycetota; class Phycisphaerae; order Phycisphaerales; family UBA1924; genus JBEIUO01. The sequence goes on along the minus strand of JBEIUO010000409.1, from coordinate 1,322 downwards.
TTGAGGCCGACTTTGTCGGGGGTGGATGCCCACGCGGGGATGGCCCAGGTGCGAAGCGCGACGAGCTTCTCTCGCTTGAGCTGGTCGGCCAAGTGCCGACGGTCACGGGCTTTACGCACGTCCACGCGACGTCCGCCACCGGGCTTGGCGGCAAGGACGAGGAACGAGGAACTGGCTGGTTTGACCGGGGGCATGAGTCCCAAGCGTAGTGGGTTTAGGGTGGGCGTGCCGGGGGGAGGCCCCCGATGGGTGATTCGCTCCGCGGAGGTGATCCGCTCGGCCGATTTCGGACACTCCCGGCTCTATCGCTCCAATAATGGTGCATGAACTCTCCCCTCCCGACCGGCAGCCGTTCTCGCCCGGTCCTCGTCGAAGTTCCTCCTGCGAAGGAAACCATGCGCGCTCTTATCAAGCACCACGCGGGCCAAGGCCTTAAGTTTGTCACCGACCGAGCGAAGCCCACGCCGGGCCCCCGCGAGGTGCTGATCCGAGTGCTCAAGGCCGGCATCTGCGGCACGGACAAGCACATCTGGGAGTGGGACGAGTGGGCGGCGGGGCGGATCCCCGTTGGGATCGTCACCGGCCACGAGTTTGTGGGGATCATCGAAGCGGTCGGCGCGGCGGTCACGCGGTACAAGCCGGGCCTGCGGGTGAGCGCCGAGGGGCACATCACGGCGGGGGCGGACTACAACTCGCGCACGGGCAACGCGCACATCGCGAGCGACACGAAGATCCTGGGGATCGACCGCGACGGGATTTTTGCGGACTACGCCGTGGTGCCGGAAGAGAACGTGTGGCCGATGCACCCGAGCATCCCGGACAAGATCGGCGCGGTGCTCGACCCGCTCGGCAACGCGGTGCACACGGTGATGGCCGCGGGCGTGAGCGCGAAGACCGTGCTGATTACGGGCACGGGGATCATCGGGTTGATGGCGGTGACCGTGGCGAAAGCGGCGGGCGCGGGGCGGATCTTCGCGACGGACATGAGCGAGAAGCGTCGGGTGCTGGCGAAGAAACTCGGCGCGGCGGAGGCCTTTGATCCGCGGGATTCGGCGTGGATCGATGAAGTGAAGCGTGCATGCCGTGGCGAGGGCGTGGACGTGCTGCTGGAGATGTCGGGCTCACCGGCGGCGTACGACCAGGGGTTCTCGGCGCTCCGGAACGGTGGCACGGCGGCGCTGCTGGGGATTCCGGCGAAGCCGCCGACGTTCAACATCACGCAGCACGTGGTGTTCAAGGGCGCGACGGTGCTGGGGATCAACGGCCGGCGGATGTTCGAGACGTGGTACCAGATGGAGGAGTTGCTTCTGTCCGGGAAGCTC
>JBEIUO010000563.1:0-2787 GCA_040374335.1 Phycisphaeraceae bacterium | reverse complement strand
GGCAAGGGATATCAGGAAGCATCGGCGCACCTCGCGAGGTTGACGCCCGAAGTGCCCCCTGCGGGCTCGCCCATCCTGATCCCCGGCGCAGGCCAGGTCGTGCTGTCGGGCCCGCCGCAGATCGGCGTCGCCGTGAACCCCGCGAACTTCAGCGAGGTGCACCAGCGCTCCGTGCAGACCGCGTGCGACTTCGTCTCCATGCCGATGCGCTGGGTGGACATGGAACCGGGTGAAGGCAAGTACCAGTTCAACGCCACCGATCGCTGGATCGAGTGGGCGATCCGCACCGCCAAGATGCCCGTCGTCGCCGGACCACTCGTCGATTTCCGCGCCGCGTCGATCCCGGACTGGCTGTACATCTGGGAAAACGACTACGAAACGCTGCGGGACTTGGTCTTCGAGCACGTCCAGGCCCTCGTCACACGCTACCGCCGCACCGTCCAGCGCTGGGTCATCGCCAGCGGCCTCCACGTCAACACGAACATCAAAATCAGCTTCGATCAGATCATGGACCTCACACGCATGTGCGTGCTCCTGGTCCGCAAGCTCCACCCCGCCGGAAAGATCGTCCTCGAAATCGATCAGCCCTGGGGCGAGTACCACGCCTTCAACCGCCGCTCCATCCCGCCCTACCTCTACGCCGAAGCTGTCATGCAGGCCCAGTTGCACGTCGACGGCATCGGCCTCCGCCTGCAGATGGGCGACGCACGCCCCGGCGCGGCAACCCGCGACCTGATGGCCCTCTCCGCGCTCCTCGACCGCTACGCCGCCCTCGAGAAGCCCCTCCACATCACCGCACTCGGCGCGCCCTCCGGCCCGGTCCCCATGGTGCCCTTCCGCCCCCGCGCAGGAGCCGACGCCGAGGACTGCTACGAGCCCGGCCACTGGCGCCTCCCGTGGAGCGAATCGCACCAGGCCGACTGGTTGACCTACGTCATGACGATCCTCTGCTCCAAGCCCTACGTGCAGAGCGTCTGCTGGCAAGAGCTCGCGGACACGCAGGGCCCCTCCCCCGAGATGCCTCTCGGCGGGCTCCTGCTGCCCAACGGCTCCCCCAAGCCCTCGCTCGCACGCCTCGCCCAGATCCGCCAGGTCATCCGAGAGGGCCGCTCGCCGACAGGACTCATCACGGCGCGGTAAGCTCCGCGCGGGATGGGGGGATTGGCTTCTCATCCGTTTCAAAGGTTTGGAAGAGATCCGCAGGGGGATACTCACATGAAGGCAGGGACGCAAAGGGCCGCAGGCCCCGGCAACGGCGCAAAGTACGTGGCCGCAGCAGTGGTGGGGGTGTTGGCGGGGGCCGGGGGCATGTACTCGTGGATGCGTTCGCCAACGCCCGCGGTCATCGAGGCCCCCCGCGGCGAAGTCACCGAGGTCCGGCGCACATCGCCCGCGCGCCCCGCGAGACCCATCGAAAAGCGGTACGCCGAAGTACCCGCGCCGCAACAGCCCGTGGTCGAAGCCGCTCCGCCAGTCGAGCCGCCCCAGCCCGAGCCGCAGCCCGCGCCGCAGCCAGCCAGCCCCGCCACCATCGCGCAGAAGATCAACATCAACACCGCCAGCGCAGCAGAGCTCGAGTTGCTCCCGGAAGTCGGCCCAAAGCTCGCCGCGGAAATCGTCCGCCACCGGGAACGCTTCGGCCCCTTCAAGTCCATCGTCGACCTCGACTCCGTCAAGGGCGTCGGCACCAAAACCCTCGCGAAGCTCGCCCCGATGGTCACCGTCGGAGACGAGCTACCCTGAGGGTGAGTGAAGAAGGCGGTTGACCTGCTCGGCCCCATGCTCTCCACGCCGGCCGTGGTTGAGCTCGCGCGCGCGCTCAACGCGGAGCGCCGGTGCGTCGCCACCGGAGTTGGCGGCTCCAGCGCGGGACTCACCGCAGGCTGCGTCGCGAAACTCACCGGACGCCCCGTCGTGCTCGTCGTCGCCCACATCGACGAAGGCGACGAAACCCTCGACGAACTCCTCGGTGCCGGAGTCGCCGCCATGCGACTCCCCGCCCTCGAGGTTCTGCCCGGAGAAACCGGCGTCGCGCTCGATCAGTTGGCCGAACGCCTCGCCGTCGCCCGCGCAGTCATCGACGGAGCCTTCAAGGGCGTGCTCATCTGCCCCTTCCAGGCCCTCATGCAGCACATGCCCCGGCCCACGCGGATGGACGAACTCGCGTGGATCATCACCAAGGGCGACCGCGTCGGACAGACCGCCCTCGTCAACTGGCTCGGCAACGCTGGCTACTCCCGCGTCGAAACCATCGAAGAACCCGGTGACTTCGCCGTCCGTGGCGGCATCGTCGACATCTTCCCTCCCGGCGGCGCCTCCGGACTATCCGGCCCAAAGGCCGCCGCACCCGGCACGCCCGTGCGCCTCGAGTTCTTCGGCGAAGAAGTCGACCGACTGACCGAAGTCGACATCGAGACCATGGGCTCGGACCGCGCCGTGGAGTCCGTCGAACTCTACTCGCCCGACGTCAAAGCCGTGATGAGCGGCGACAGCGTCAACTTCCTCGAGTTCGTGACGCGCGAAGCCGTGGTCGTGCTGCACGAGACCCTCGAAGTCGTCGAGCAGGGCCGAGGGTACTACGAACGCGCGACCGACACCACCGGCATCTCCGGTCCACCCGCGGTGCTGAAGCTCCTCGAAACCCGCTTCCACGCCATGGCCGAGGTCAACCAGTTCTCCGCGGGCGCCGGCTCCGCCGACGCGAGGATCGACCTCCCGGTCGGCGCGCTCCCCGCGTTCTCAAAGGACCTCCGCGAAGCAATCGGTGAACTCACCGCCCTCGCCGCG
>JBEIUO010000811.1:0-1588 GCA_040374335.1 Phycisphaeraceae bacterium | reverse complement strand
CCCCTGCCGCGGATCCCCGCCATCTACCCCGTTTTCGCGCGAAGCCGGTTCCATATCAAGAGTGCTCAACGCCGCCACGCTCGCGCCAATGCCACCTGAGCACGGTCGCGATCGTCTTTGCATCGACGATCTCGCCATCGGAGATCATCCGCATCACCTCATCAACCGGTGTCGAATGCACCGTGATGAACTCGTCCACCTCCGTCCGTTGCCCAACCGGCCGGAGGCCCCTCGCCACAAACACGTACATCTTCTCGTCGGTCATTCCGGGCGAAAGGTGATACCAGCCAAACCCCTCCACGGTTGCGGCCTCGTACCCCGTCTCTTCCACCAGTTCCCGTGCTGCGCAGTCCCTGGGATCCTCGCCCTTGGCCCTGGTCCCCGCCGGGATCTCCCAGAGGCAATCCCCGATGGAAAGGCGGAAGTTTCGGATCAGCACGATCCGCTCCTCCCCGGCCTCCTCGAGCAGGGGCAGGATCACCACCGCCCCGGGGTGCCTGACCACCTCGCGCACGACCTCGGTGCCGTTGCTCGCGCGGAACGAAACCTGCTCAAGATCAAACTTGGCACCGACGTGGATCGTCGTTCGGGTAAGGGTGGGGCTACCCTTCGGCGCTTCGGGCTTGTTCGGTTCGCTCACGCCGCCATCGTAGCGGATCCCCGCAAACCGCCCCCGCCCGAACTCACGATGCCCGCCGCCACCGTCGCCCCCATCCTCCGCCTCGTCAACGTCCACAAGGGTTTCGGCGCGCAGCCCGTCCTCGACGGCGTCACCCTCGACATCGAACCCGCCAAGACAACCGTGGTCCTCGGCCCGTCGGGGTGCGGCAAGTCCGTGATGCTCAAGCACTTCATCGGCCTCCTCCGCCCCGACCAAGGCGAGGTCTACTACGACTCCCGCCGCGTCGACACCCTCTCCGAATCCCAGCTCCTCCCGGTGCGCCTCGACGTCTCCCTCGTCTTTCAGATGTCCGCCCTGTTCGACTCGATGTCGGTCCGAGAAAACCTCGAGTTCCCCTTGGTCGAACATACCAAGCTCACCCGTGCCGAGCGCACCGCCAAGGTCCACGAGGCCCTCGCCACCGTCGACCTCGCCGGCGTCGAGGACAAACTCCCCGCCCAGCTCTCCGGGGGCCAACGCAAGCGCGTCGCCCTGGCTCGCGCCCTCGTCACCGCCCCGCGCGTCGTCCTGTACGACGAACCCACCACAGGCCTCGATCCCATCCGCTCCGACGGCATCAACGAGCTCATCCTGAAGCTCCAACGCACTCTCGGCGTCACCAGCGTGGTCGTCACCCACGACCTCGTCTCCGCCCGCAAGATCGCCGACCGCGTCGTCATGCTCCTGGGCGGCCGGATCGCCGCCGACGGCACCTTCGCACAAATCGAAAGTCATCCGGACCCCCGCGTCCAACAGTTCATCGCCGGGCGATACGATCGCACTGCGGACGCCATCCCCGAAGCCACCCCAGCCCACTCCGTCGACGCCCTCGCCCCCACCGATCGGACCTAAGCCATGAGACCCGTCGTTCGCGACTTCCTGACCGGACTCACCGCCCTCGTTGGCATCGGTGGCCTCGTCGGCATG
>JBEIUO010000231.1:0-5105 GCA_040374335.1 Phycisphaeraceae bacterium | reverse complement strand
CAGCCGCCGCAGCAACCGCCGCACGCCGCGCGTCGGCTGGCCCGACCCCTCCGTCAAAATGCAGTTGTGCTCTTCCCAGAACCGGTCCTCGTTGAACCGCCCCCACACGGTGTCCTTTTCGACGTGGAGCACGAACTTCGCGTCGCACTTCTTGAACTGGATCACGTCCGGCTCGACGATCCCCGGGATCGCGTACCCGCCGGTACCCATGCGCCGGCAGTCGATCTCGTCGCCGTTGTCGATGATCGTGATGTTGCCGACCATCGTGCCGCGCTTCTTGGCGTAGATGTGCAGCTCTTCGCGCAGCGACCCGAGGGAGACTTCGAGATCCTCCAGAATCCCGTCGCTCTCGTCCTGATCGCCGAAGGTCTTCTCGCTGGTGCCCACGACGGTGTGCAGGCCCTTGTAGAACATACCACGCAGGCTCAGCGTCTTGTCGGCCTGGATGAGTTCGCGGACGCTGTTGCCGTGCAGCATGGTCTGCATGAACTGCTTGGCCTGGTTCAGGTTGAACAACTCGCGCGCGGAGGACGCGTCCCCCATCCGCAGGATGCGAGCACGCTTGTCCCAGATCGTGTTGCTCTTGGACCGCGTCGGGATGTCGATCAGCAGATCCTTCTGCGCGTAGGCCTTCTTCACCACGCCCGTCGCCAGATCCACGATCTTCTTCTGCGTGTCCGCGTCGCGCTTCTTGATCCGCTCGTTCACGCGACCCGACGCATCCACTTTCCCGCTCTTCTTCGCCATGATGGGCACTCCATTGCCAAGCCCACTGCGTCGGCCTTTTGCCCCGGCGGAAACCTCCAAAGACACACCCGGCCGCCCCTGCGGAGGCGGCCGGTCGTACGTGTGTTTCACCGTAGGGGCTGCGGAACGCAGCTCCGTCGAGCCGCGCTAGGTCCGCAGGCCCTCAGAACAATCATTCAAATACACTGGATCGCCTCCTTTCCGATTGTGGTCTCGCCAGCCGTCACGCGGTGTTGCCCCGCGTCGCCGACACCTTACCCCGCGGGCCGTCACCCGCGGCACATCGCCCGTAACGACCAGAGGTCGCTGCGGTCGTCGCCCGGGGTTTTGCCGTCGAGTCGCTGTTGTGTTCGCGACCGAGTCGGCGCCCGCGGGCGAAGGATCCAATCACTAGAGTTTACGGCATAACCGCGGGAGCGGTTCACCAATTTCGACGCTTCATCCGGTTTTGGGACCGTGGCCGTCCAACTCATCGAACGCGCCCTTCTTGGCCTGCTCGTCCACATACTTCTGGAAATCGCCCATTTTGTAGCTTACAAAGCAGAAAACGTGATGGAGCGTCACCCATTCGATGTCGGATGGGTCTTCGGAGATGTCCTTGCGGAGGCGGTTGAGTTCGGCGAGGAGTACTTCGGCTTTCATGCCCACATCATTGGCGGGCTCGGCGACGCGCGAGCCCGGCGCGGCGGGCGATCGCCGCGAGGCCGAAGGCGGTCGTCAGCACCAGCACGATCGATGGGCCCGGGGGCCAGTCGGCCTCGAAGCTCAGCACAACCCCCAGCACCACGCCCGCGAGCGCGACGATCGTCGCGATCGAGATCGCACCCCCCCACGTCCGCGCGACCTTGAGTGCCGCGGCACCCGGGAGCACGAGCATGGCGGTCGCGAGGACAACGCCGGCGAGTTTCATGGCCGTGACGGTGACGAGCGCGAGGACCAGCATGAGCAGGAAGTGCATCGCGCCCGAGCGGACGCCCCACGCGGTCGCGGCGGCTTCGTCGAAGGCCCAGAACATCAGCGGACGGCGGAACCACCAGAGCAGCGCGAAGACGATCACGGTGACGACGGCGCCGAGGATGAAATCGTTCCAGCCGACCGCGAGCATGTCGCCGAAGAGGAACGACTCCCACTGCACGGGGTCGGGCGAGAGGCGGAGGAGCACCGCGCCGGCGGCCATCGCGCCGACGAGGACGATGCCGATCGCGGTGTCGGACTCGGTGTCGCCGCGACGGCTGATCCAGGCCATGAGGAGTGCCGCGGCGAGGCAGGCGGCGAGGACGAAGAGGAACTGGCCGATGCTGGCGGCCATGGTGAAGCTGCCCAGGAGGCCCGCGACGGCTGCGAGGCCGACGCCGCCGAATGCCGCGTGGCTGACGCCCTGGCCGATGAAGGCCATGCGTTTGAGGACGACGAGCACGCTGAGGCCAGCGCACATCGCGGCGATGAGGATGCCGGTGAGGACGCCGGGCCAGTAGAGCTGGGCCAACTCGGGGGAGGTGAGGTAGTCGAGGGTGCGGAAGGTCATTGGTCGGCCTTCCTGTTGGCGGAGACGCTGAGGCCGACGGGGGGCGCGGCGTGGGCGGGGTCGGTGCAGGTTGCCGCGGCGTGGGCGTCGACGTGGAGGTCGCCGAAGATGCCGGCGACGTCGTGGCGGAAGACCTCGGCGAGGACCTTTGGGGTGAGGCCTTCGGGGGAGACGTGGGAGTGGAGCGTGCGGGAAAGGCACGCGATGCGGTCGCAGCCCGCGGCGACGGTGCGGATGTCGTGGCTGACGACGATGACGGTGAGCTTGAGGGCGTTGTGGAGGGCGGTGAGCATCTCGGCGAACTGCTGCTGGCCGGAGACGTCGATGCCGACGGTGGGTTCGTCGAGCAGGAGGAGGCGGGGCTTGCAGGCGATGGCGCGGGCGATCATGACGCGCTGGAGTTGGCCGCCGGAGAGTTCGCCGACGCGGCGGTCGGCGAGGTCGCTGACGCCGACGAGGCGCATGGCTTCTTCGACGTTGGCGCGGGCCTCGCTGCTGAGGCGTGCGAAGGGGGAGAGGGCGAGGGCGACGGGCATCTCGACGGCCTGTCGGACGCTGATGGGGAAGGTGAGTTCGGCCTCGTTGCGCTGCGGGACGTAGCCGAGGAGGCCGGCGGCGCGGGCTTCGCGGGCGGTTTTGCCGAAGATCTTGATCTCGCCGTGCTGGAGCGGGAGGAGGCCGAGGGTGAGTTTGAGGAGGGTGGACTTGCCGCCGCCGTTGGGGCCGAGGACGCCGAGGCGGGTGCCTTCTTCGACGGCGAGGGTGATGTCTTCGACGGCGGGGCGCGTAAACTCACCGGCGCGTTGGTACGCGAAGGTGACGGCGCGGTACTCGACGGCTGCGGGCAAGGTTACTTGGTCTCACCGAGGGTGGTGCGCATGGACTCGAGGTTGGCGGCCATGAGGGCGAACCAGTCGCCGTTGCCGAGGGGGTCGAGGCGGCCGGTCTTGACCTTGGCGGCTTTGGCGATGCGTTCGGCGGCGCGGGCGTTGAACTGGGGTTCGACGAAGACGGCGCGGGCCTTGTGTTCCTTGATCTCGTCGACGACGCGCTTGATGTCGGCGGGGGTGGGTTCCTTGCCGTCGATGCCACGGACGACGGAGGCGATGGTGAAGCCGTAGCGGTCGGCGAGGCGGGAGAAGGCGTTGTGGTGGGTCACGATGGCGACGCCCTGCATGGGCTTGAAGGCGGCGGCCCATTCGGAGTCGGTGCCTTGGACGCGGGCTTCGAGGGCGAGGCCGGCCTGGGTGATGCGGTCCTGGGCTTCGGTGGATGCGCCCTTGGCCGCGGCGGCGTCCTTGATGGTGGAGGTGAGGACGGGGACGAGTTGCTTGACGAGGACGGGGTCGAGCCAGAGGTGCTGGTCGACGTACTCGGCGTGGTCGTGGTCGCACTCGGCGGTGTGGACGTGGCCTTCGTGCTCGTCTTGCCCTGAGTTGGGGACGGGTTCGCCGGGCTTCTGGATGCCGACGAGCTCGGCGAAGCAGATGACCTTCTGGGAGGCGGGGAGCTTCTTGTCGGCGAGGAGGGAGGCGATCTTGGGCTCGAGGTTGAGGCCGATGTAGACGACGACGTCGGCGCGGGCGAGGTCGGCGAGTTCTTCGGGGGAGAACTCGTAGCCGTGCTCGGAGCGGCCGGGCTGCATGAGGACGCGGAGGTTGGCGCCTTCGGGGAGGAGGGGCTGGACGAGGCCCTTGAGGGGGGCGACGGTGACGACGACCCGGAGGTCGGATTGGGCGCGGGCGAGGGGTGCGATGAGGAATGAGAGGGCGAGGACGAGCAGAGCTGCGAAGCGGTGCATGGCGGACCTCCTGCTTATTGAGAACGGCTACTCATTAAGCCTAGGCGGGGCGGGGGAGGGAGGCGAATGGGTGGAGCCGGATGTTGCGGTGAGGGGACAAGTTGGTAAGCTGAAGTGGAAGACCATTCGGTCTGACGGGGCGTTCGCCCTGGGGTGTACTCGGCGGTTGCAAGTTTGGCGGACCAACTCGGAAGGAGCTCGCCATGACGCGTGCGCATCGGCAGTCTGAACGCAGGAGCGCGTTCACGTTGATCGAACTTTTGGTGGTGATCGCGATCATTGCGTTGTTGATCGGCATTTTGCTCCCTGCGCTGGGGAAGGCGCGATCGGCGGGGCGGACGACGATTTGTCTGGCGAATCAGCAGCAGTTCGGGGTTGCGACGCACAGCTACGCGGCGGACTATCAGGACAAGATTTTCTCGTTCACGGTGACACAGAAGACGCGTGACAGGCTGGTTGAGTTCCCGGATTTGGTTGCCCAGGCGAACTCGACGAACGATCTTGCCGCGGCGTCGGCGCAGGCGGTTGCGATTATTCGGCGGCGGACGGGGCGGACGGATTTCCCGCAGATTGATGGGTGGATTCCGCACGTGCTGTACACGCACCTGGTGCTGCAGGACTATTTGGCGGCGCGGTTGCCGGAGCGGATGGTGGTGTGTCCGGAGGATCGGTTCCGGCTGGAGTGGCATGACTGGCGTGCGTTCCAGCAGAACGCGTTCGCGGGGCGGCAGCCGGACGGGAACGTGCAGACGAACTGGCGTTGGCCGTATTCGTCTTCGTACCAGGTGGTGCCGGCGTCGTATTCACCTGACTCGTACAAGCCGGGGAACTGTGTGGTGATTCAGGCGGGGGCGCACAACTTCTTCCAGTTGTACCCCGGGCTTGTGCCGAACCAGCTCGGCAAGCGGAAGATGGGGGATGTGGCGTTCCCGTCGCAGAAGGTGCAGCAGCACGAGGACGCGATGCGGCACAACGTGAAGCGGTGGATTTACCACGCGAACGATGCGGCGCGGGTTCCGATGTTGTTCTTTG
>JBEIUO010000434.1:0-3422 GCA_040374335.1 Phycisphaeraceae bacterium | reverse complement strand
TGCTCGCGGCGATCGCCCGCGGTCAGGAACTGCGGGGAACCTGGCTCACAACCACCGCCAACGACGCCATCGCCTCCCCCGAGAAAACCGCGGCGACGATGCGGAAACTCAAGGCTATCGGCATCAACACGGTTTACGTCGAATGCTGGAAGAACGGGTACACCCAGTACCCCTCCCCGGCACTCAAACGCACCATCGGGCTCGACCGACGCCCCAACCTCGTGCCCGCCTCAGGCGGTCCCGCCCGCGATCTGCTCCGCGAGACCTTGGACGCCGCCCGCGCCAACGACCTGAAGTACATCGCCTGGTTCGAGTACGGCTTCATGGCCGCGTTCAAGGAAACCGACAACGAACTCCGCCGGACCCGAAAGCACTGGCTCAGCCTCGACCAGAACGGCAACGAGGTCGCCCCGAACGGATTCGTCTGGATGAACCCCCTGCACCCCGAGGTGCAGCAGTTTCTCATCGACATCGTGCTCGACTGCGTCGACCACTACGACGTCGACGGTATCCAGTTCGACGACCGCATCGTCTGGCCTTACGTCACCATGGGGTACGACGAGTTCACCCGCAACGCCTACGCCGCCGAGCACGAAGGTCGCCAGCCCCCCGTCGATCCGAAGGATCCGAGTTGGATGAAATGGCGCAGCGACAAGGTCCGCGAGTTCTCCCGTCGACTCGTCACCGAAGTCCGCGCCCGACACCCCGATCTCGTTCTCTCGCTCTCCCCCGCGGCATTCCCGTGGTGCTACGACCACTACCTGCTCGATTGGCCCGAATGGTCGGCTTGGAAAGCCGATTCAACCGGGTCTCCCCGGTGGGATGAGTTCATCCCGCAGTGCTACCGCCTCAACTACGACGCCTTCGCAAAGACCTGGCTCGAGCAGGTCGAAGCGGTGCGAAGCCGCGATCCCGCCCGAGTGAAGGATCTCGTCGCCGGCATCCGAGTCGTCGGCGACGGACCTGATTCGACGTGGGATGATCTGCGGCGGTCGATCGAACTCTCCCGCAAGTCCGGCGCGAAGGGTCACGTGCTCTGGTACAGCAGGGCGTGCTCGACCTCTACCCCGATCAACTCACCGCGTTCTACGCCGAGTCGCCCTGATCACGGACGGGGCTGGCCGCTCCCGGGCCTGCGCACCTCGACCATCGGCTTTGCCATCCGGTCCGCGGCGTCCATCGCGGCCCGCGCCGCCCCCATCAGCATCACCCTCGACACGTGCGCGATCAGATCCCGCCACGCGTCCGACAACGCCGGGGTCCACAGGTCCCCCGCCGCTTTTTCCAATGTCTCGAGCAGCACCTGCTGCACCACCGCGTAGTGCTCCGGCTGCGCGCCGTACGTTGCGTGCCGCGCACCCATCTCCGACAGCGGCGTCTCCATCGCCTCGATCGCCACCGCGTTCCGCGCGATGATCGCGACCGCCGCGGCAAAGTGCGCCCGCAGCCGTCCCATGTCGTCCGGGAAGAGCCGCCTCACCCCCGGTGCCACCTCGAACAGCCGCGCGTAGAAATGGTCCACCAGCAGGGCCACCCCAGGGGCGAGCCGCTCGTAGCTCGTGTGCACCAGTTCTCGCTTCCGCCGGTCCATTGTGGTTCCAAGCTCCGGGGCGTTCCCCGCAAAGACCCGCTAAAGGTCGTACAAGAACCAAACGCTACAAGCGATCGGTCGAGGGAATACCTGCACCATGCGAAATCCGCGCGCGAAGTGGCCGGATTCCTGCCAACCTGCGCATGGTACTAGTACCTGATCGGGCTTCGATGGGAGAATCTCCAGCATGTCCACCGTCAACGAACCCGCGCTCCCGTCCTACCCCGAGGTCACCCGACTGCTCGAGGCAGTCTCTGGTGGTGACCGCAAGGCCGCCGCGGAACTTCTCCCGGTCGTGTACGAGGAGCTCCGCAAGCTGGCCCGGGTGCGGATGAACTCCGAACGCCCCGAGCACACCCTCGACCCCACCGCCCTCGTCCACGAGGCATACATGCGGCTGGTGGGTGGGCGGGACCGCCCGAACTGGGACGGTCGCGGGCACTTCTTCGCCTCCGCCGCGGAGGCGATGCGACGGATCCTCGTGGAACGTGCGCGGGCCCGCGCCGCGCAGAAGCGTGGGGGCGATCGTCGGCGCGAGGAGTTGGGCGATGAGCCGGCGCTGCCGGCGGGTGGGGAGTTCAAGGACGTCATCGGCGTCGATGAACTCCTGAAGAAGCTCGAGCAGAAGGACGCCCGCAAGGCCCAGATCGTCACGCTCCGCTTCTTCGGGGGTCTCAGCAACGAAGAAACCGCGATGGCCCTGGGGCTCTCGCTCACGACCGTCAAGAACGAGTGGGCCTTTACCCGGGCATGGCTGCACCGCGAACTCGAAGCCATGAAGGGCCGCGAGGAATGAACACGCTCGACCTGCGCGCGCAGGACATCTTCTGCGAGCTCGCCGCGATGCCCGCCGACCAGCGTGCGGGCCGCCTCGACGCCCTCTGCGGCGACGATGCCGCGCTGAAGGAGCAGGTGCTCTCGCTCCTGCGCCACCACGATTCGGCGGAGGGCCAGTCCGAGTTCCTCGATGGCGACCACCTCCGCGACCTGCTCGACACGCCCATCGGTGCCAAGCTCGTCGCGGGCTCTCGCATCGGCCAGTACACCGTCGAGGCCTACATCGGCGGCGGCGGTATGGGCGACGTCTACCGCGCGCGCCAGGAGCGTCCGGGCCGCTCCGTCGCGCTCAAGATCATCCGCCCGGGCCTGGCCACGCCCAGACTCCTCAAGCTCTTCGAGCGCGAGACCGAACTCCTCGGCCGCCTTTCTCACCCGGGCATCGCGCAGGTGTACGAGGCCGGCGTCGCCGACTACGGCTTCGGCCCGCAGCCGTTTCTCGCGATGGAACTCATCGACGGTCCCCCGCTCACCGAGCTCTTCAAGGAACACCAGGTTCCCCTCGACCAGAAGCTCCGCCTCATCGTCCAGATCTGCGAGGCGGTTCAGCACGCCCACCAGCGCGGCGTGATCCACCGCGATCTCAAGCCCGGCAATGTGCTCGTCCAGATCGCCAAGCACGCCGACGGGCAGGTCACCTTCGCCCCCAAGGTTCTGGACTTCGGCGTCGCACGCACCGTCGTCACCGCCGGTCGCGGCAATCACGCCACGACCATCCTCACGTCGCCCGGCCTCATGATGGGCACCCTGCCGTACATGAGCCCCGAGCAGGTTAGCGGCGACGCGTCCGACATCGACACCCGCAGCGACGTCTACTCCCTCGGAGTCGTGCTCTTCCGCGTGCTCAGCGGGCGACTCCCGCACGAACTCGCCAACCTCCCGTCGCACGAAGCCGTCCGCAAGATCTGCGAGGAAGCTCCACCCAAGCTCGGCACCATCGACCGCGCGTTCAAGGGCGACCTCGAAACCATCGCCGCCCGCGCGATCGAGAAGG
>JBEIUO010000632.1:0-2502 GCA_040374335.1 Phycisphaeraceae bacterium | reverse complement strand
TGGCATGATTCTTACGTTGAACATTCGTTGGTTGCGTGGGCCGCAGGTTGGGGATCTGTCGCGATGGGCCGTGTGGGTCTGGGATGTTTGGCAAAGAAAGAAGGTTGAGTATGATGACTCGAATGTCGGTTGGTTTCGTGACGGCGATGGTCCTTGTTGTGGTGGCGGGTGGGGTGACTGCCGCGAACGCGCAGAGTGTTGCGCCTGGGGTTCGGACCGGGGCCGTGGTGGCGGTGGGAACGGAGTTCCGTTCGGCGAAGTGGCTCTGCGGTCGGAAGGTGATCAACAACAACAGCGAAGAGATCGCTGAAGTGAGCGACCTGATTCTCGATCGCGGCTGGGGGCGTATCGAGCACGTGATCGTGCGGACGGGGAGCTCGATGGGTATGGGCGGTCGCGAGATCGCGATCCCGTTCGACTCGTTCGGGTGGCAGGCCGGCGATGAAGGCAGCTTCGTGCTGGGCGCGACCGCGGAGCAGTTGAAGCAGTACCCCGAGTACACGGCGCAGAGCTGGCAGGAGATGAAGGACGACGCGAAGGACAACAGCAACACGCTCCGGCAGCGATTGACGGCGGACGCGTCCTCCGGATCCGATCCGTACGCCGGCAACCTCGACACCGCGAAGCAGCAGAGCATCAAGGGCGAGGTTCGCGAGGTGAAGCGTGTGCGGACAAGTTCGTTCGGTGAGCAGGTTCACATCCGCGTGGCGCAGGCCGACGGCGCGATGCGGGATGTGGCGCTCGGTCCGTCGTGGTTCGTGAACGGCGCAAAGGCCGCCCCGATGCGCGGCGACCAGGTGACGCTCGAGACGATCGCGCTGCCACGGGATCCGGATCAGTTGCTGGTGGCCACGTCGATGAAGCGGGATGAACACGGGTTGCAGCTTCGGGACACGGACGGCACGCCGCGGTGGGCGCTGAAGACCGTCGAGGCCGGGGGCCGACAGTACAGCGCGCCGTACTCGCGGTACCTGCTGGTGAGCGGGCTGCCTGGTATGAAGATCGACTGTCGCGGCGAGGAGGCAGGGAAAGTCCACGAGGTGATCGTGGATCGTTCGTCCGGGGAGATCGGTTTCCTGTCGATCGACCCGAACAAGAACTTCCTGGGCATCGCGGACACGAAGCGGCTTGTGCCGTGGAGCGTCGCGACGGTGACGTTCGACGGGACGGTCCGGATCGACGCATCGAAGGAGATGGTGCTGGAGAGCCCTGAGACACCGAAGGATCCGACATCGCTGAGCACGGGCTTGCAGGCGGAGCGGGTGTACAAGGCGTTCGGGGTTCCCGCGCCGAAGTTCGAAGCGGTTCCGAGGTCGGGGCGGGCGGGGCGGAGCGCATCGCATCCGTGGGCACCGCGGGGCGAGGTCATCAACGCGATCGAGCGGAACTCGGCGCGCGTGGTCGAGGGCCGGGTGACCGAGCTTTGCGAGGTGAAGTTCGAGAAGGGCACACCCTCCGCTGCTGGCGTCAAGATCGACGTGCAAGGCAAGGAGGAACTGGTGGTGCTCGGGCCGAGCTGGTACATGAGCAACCAGGAGATGATGTGCAAGGTCGGCGATTCGATCAAGGTCGATACGTGCCGCACGACAGTCGACGGTCAGAAGTACTGGATGGCGAAGTCTGTGACGTGCAAGGACGGTCGGGTCGTCCTGCTCGACCTCAACTACGCACCGGCGTGGGCGCTTCCGTGAGCGAGTTGGGGGGCGATCGACAGGATCTTGGCGGCTCACCCCGGAACCGTCGTTGGACCACAAAACAACTCACGGAGAATCAAGATGAACGACTACAAGAAGGACGCGAAGTGCAATGATGCGACGGATGCGTCTTGCGTGAAGACCGAGAAGAGCCTGCACAAGGACCCGATCACGGGCACGCCGGGCTCCCACCCGGTGGGTACGGGGATCGGCGCGGCGGGCGCGGGTGTGGTGGGCGGGATCGCCGGAGCGGCGATCGGCGGGCCCGTGGGCGCTGTGGCGGGAGTGGCTGCCGCGGCGGTCCTCGGCGGTATTGCCGGTAAGGCAACGGCCGAGGCGATCAACCCGACGACCGAGGCGGACTACTGGAAGCACAACTTCGCCTCGAGGCCGTACGCACAGTCGCACACGGTGTTCGAGCAGTATGCGCCGGCGTACCAGTACGGCTGGGAGAGCTACGAGAGTCGTGGCGCGAACAACCGGACGTTCGAGAGCATCGAAGCGGAGCTCGGGCGTGACTGGGATCGAGTGAAGGGCGGTTCGCGTCTGGCCTGGAACCAGGCGAAGGACGCGAGTCGCGATGCCTGGGATCGAGTGCGTTCGACCGCGCGAGGCAACAACAAGCACGCCAGCGTGTGAGTTCACGCAGTTCACGGTCCGAGTGGGGGTCGTGGGGGCGTTCGGCGAGAGTCAAACACCCTCCATTTGGGAATGTCCGGCGCGGAAGGCACACGAGAGCGAGTTGGCGGAAGCCACACGGACATTCAGCGGATTTTCGTTCCGTTCGCGTGATTCACGGGACCGGAGC
>JBEIUO010000106.1:0-7040 GCA_040374335.1 Phycisphaeraceae bacterium | reverse complement strand
GGTGTCGAGGTCGGGGATGATGGATGGTGTTTGATTGGTCATCATGTGCGCAAGGTACGGTAGTGAGTTGGTGTTGTCAAGGGGTTGGTTTGGATTTTTTAAGGAAGTGGCAAAGTGGCAAAGTGACGGAGTGGCAGAGTGAAGAGGAGAGAGGGGAGGGGGGGTGGGGTGCGTCGGGGATTGGGGGAGTGGTGGGCCGTATCCTGGAGGCGTGACTGCAGTCTCCGCGGAAGCGGTTGAAGCACTGGCGCGACGGGCGCCGTACGCGGCGAGCGTGCGGGGGTTTCTCGATCGGGAGACCGATGCAATCGTGGGAGCGGTCAACCGGCGCATGGCGTCGCGAACCGAAGATGCACAGACGGGCGCGTGGTACGGGCAGGTTGCCGTGATGAAGAAGGTGCTGCCGCAGTTGGGAATGGATGGCTTGATTGCGTTTGAGTTCGCGGTGCCGCGGATGGGGAAGCGGGTCGATGTGCTCTTGGTGGTGGGCGGAGTGGTGTTCGTGCTGGAGTTCAAGGTCGGTGAGCGGCGCTTTACCAGCGAGGCGGTTCGGCAGGTCTGGGACTACGCGCTGGACATGAAGAACTTCCACAGTTCGAGCCATGGCGTGCCCGTGGTGCCGGTGCTGATCGCGACGGAGGCGGAGGCGCATCCGACGGATGGCGGTCTGGTTCGTCGCGATGCGGACGGCACGGTGCGGCCGATCAAGGCGACACCGGCATCGCTCGCGGGGGTCTTGCGAGGAGTGCTTGAGGAACTGGGCGGAACGATCGAGTTGGAAGCGTGGGCGAGCGGCACGTATCGACCGACACCGACGATCGTGGAGGCTGCGGTGGCGCTCTACGCTGGGCACCGAGTCGAGGACATTTCGCGGCGCGAGGCTGACGCGGTGAACCTTACAAGGACGGCCGCGACTGTGGACGATGTGATCCGGGAGGCGCGGGAACAGGGGCGCAAGGCGATCTGCTTTGTCACTGGTGTACCGGGCGCGGGAAAGACGTTGGTCGGGCTGAATGCCGCGACGAAGCACCAGGACAAGAGCAGCGAGTTGCACAGCGTGTTTCTGTCGGGGAACCGTCCGCTCGTGATGGTGTTGCGAGAGGCGTTGGCGCGGGATCGGGTTGCGAGGGGCGCTGCGGAGGGGAACGCGGAGAGGCTCGGCAAGGCTCGGAGCGAGGTGGGGGCGTTCATTCAGAACGTTCATCACTTTCGGGACCAGTGCATTCGGGACGACCCCGCCGCACCCGCGGAGCACGTCGCGATTTTCGACGAAGCACAGCGGGCCTGGAATCAAGATCAGACCAGCAAGTTCATGAAGCAGAAGAAGGGAATTGCCAACTTCGCGCGATCGGAGCCGTCGTTTCTCATCTCGTGCATGGACAGGCATCAGGATTGGGCGGTGGTTGTGTGCTTGGTGGGAGGCGGGCAGGAGATTAACACGGGCGAGGCGGGGATCAAGGAGTGGGTCGAGGCGGTTCGGTCCGAGTTTCCGCACTGGTCGGTGTACCTGTCGCCTCATTTGCGGGATTCGGAGTACGCGGCGGGCGATGCCATGAAGATGCTGGAGGGACGCCCTCACGTTTACACACGTGAGTCGTTGCACCTTGGCGTATCGGTGCGAGCGTTCCGTGCGGAACATGTGTCGGGCTGGGTGAAGGCGGCTCTCGACATGGATCGCGAGGGTGCGGCGCGGGCGATGGAGGCGGTGCGGTCGCGGTACCCCATCGCGGTGACGCGGAGTCTGGAGCACGGGCGACACTGGGTGCGAGAGAAGGCAAGGGGCAGCGAGCGGTGTGGGTTGGTGGTTTCGTCGCAGGCACAAAGGCTGAAACCGCTCGCGATTGACGTGCGGGTGGACATCGATCCGGTTCACTGGTTTCTGGGGCCGGATGATGACGTGCGGAGTTCGAACTACCTGGAGGATGCCGCGACGGAGTTTGGCGTGCAGGGGCTCGAGCTTGACTGGGCGTGCGTTGTGTGGGATGGGGACTTTCGGTACACACGCGAGGGGTGGGAACACTGGAGTTTCAAGGGTTCCAAGTGGCAGCGGGTGAAGCAATCGGAGCGCCAGAAGTACCTCAAGAACGCCTATCGGGTTCTGCTTACGCGAGCACGGCAGGGGATGGTGATCGTGGTGCCGGAAGGGGACCCCTCGGATCCGACGCGCAGGCCGGAGATGTACGACGAGACGTACGAGTATCTTCGCGGATTGGGGGCGGAGGTGGTGGGGTGAGGGCTTGCATGTGCGGGGATTGTGGTGGGCGGCGGTGGGTGGCGAGCGAAGTGTGAATCGGTTGCTCAGGGGCCTCGGGCGCCGGCCCGGCTTGAAGAAGACGCGAGACCGTGGGCCTCTTGCCCTCCTGCGCACAACGAAGACGCGACTGAAAGTCGCGGCGACCCAGCGGCAGGAATGCCGCTGCCACCTTTGGCGCGCTGTGGTAGGCTGCGCGGATGCGGGCGTTGATTTGCTTGGCTATCGCCGGTGTGTTGGTCGGGTGCAGCGGGGGTGGCGCTCGCGGGGGGTTTGCGCATCGGGCGTGGGTGGTGTCTGAATCTCGCGCGGTCTTTGATGGCGGTGGTGAGGTCTTTGATGAGGCTGTGCCGTTTTGGAATCTGATGGAGGGGAGTGCTGCCGCGGAGGTGCGGGTGCGGGGTGGGCGGCGTGGGGGTGAGGGGGTGGTGTGGGGGCCGTGGTTTGCGCTGACGGGGCCGTGCGCGGCGGAGGGTGAGGGGTGGCGGCTTGATATCGACACGTTGCTCGGCGACGCGGAGCTCTACGAGGTTGAGCGCGTCGGGCGCGGTGCGGATGGTGCGGAGCGCGGCGGGGTGATCGGGATCGTGGCGACGCGGGAGGACCGCGACGTGAAGATCGGGCCGGCGCGCGGGGAGCGGGTTGCGTTGCGTGTGCCGTTTCGTTCGCAGCGGACCGATGATGCCGCGCTGAAGGGACGGTTGTGCAGCCCGACGAGCGCGGCGATGGTGATGGCGTACTGGGGCGTGGATGTGTCGGTGGGGCAGGTTGCCGCGGCGGCGTACGACCCGTTCCACGATGTGTACGGGAACTGGCCTCGGAACATGCAGGCGGTGCACGAGTTGTCGGGTGGGAAGTTGCGGGCTGATGTGCGGAGGTTCTCGACGTTTGGTGAGTTGCGGGCCGAGTTGGAGCGCGGGAGGCCGGTCGTGATCAGCGTGGCGGGGCGGCTGCGGGGTGCGCCGTACAGCCCGACGGAGGGGCACTTGCTCGTGGTGCGGGGCATGACGGAGGCGGGGGACGTGCTCGTGAATGATCCGGCGTTTGGAACGGAGGCGGAGGGAGCGCGCGAGTATCGGTGGGAGGACGTGCGCGAGGCGTGGCTGCGGAATCGGAAGGGCACGGCGTACGTGATCGCGCCGGCGGAGGAGGGGCGATGAGCGGCGAGAGCGGCGAGAGCGGCGCGAGCGGCGAGAGGTATGGGGGCCTGGATGCGCTGCGCGGGATGGTGATCGCGCTGATGATGTTTGTGAACTGCGCGGGGCATGATCCGGCGTTCCCGGGTTGGGTCGCGCATCGCGGGTGGAACGAGGGACGGCAGGGGTTGGGGTTGGCGGACTATGTGTTCCCGCTGTTCATCTTCATCATGGGCGCGGGGGTGCGGGTGTCGTATCTGCGGAGCGCGGCGCGCGGGGATGGCGCGTGGTCGTGGCTCAAGCGTGCGGCGATGAGGGCGGGCGTGTTGTACGGGTGCGGCGTGGTGCTGAAGTGCGCGGCAGTTGGGTACGAGGGGCGGATCGGGTGGTCGGTGCTGGTGCACTGGGACATCCTGCCGATGCTGGCGTGGAGCGGGTTGCTGGCGGCGCTGCTGCAGTGGGCGCCGGCCTGGGGGCGGGGCGCGTTTGTGGTGGGTGCGGTGGCGTGGAAGTGGTACCTGCTGGGCGTGATGGGAGTCGAGGGCGTTGAGGGGCACGTGTGGACACCTGAGGTGAACGCGCAGCGGGAGTTGATCGGGAAGCTCGGGTGGATTGGTGTGGGGCTGACGCAAGGGATGGGCGCGGCGGCGGTGTGCGTGCTGGGCGCGGAGGCGGGCGCGGTGATGGCGCGGGTGAGGGGCGCGGCGGAGATCGCGCGTACGTCGGCGTGGTTAGCGGGCGTGGGCGCGGCGATGGTCGCGGCGTCGTACCTCTGGCACCGCGCGGGGATGCCGTACAGCAAGGACTTCTTCACCGCGAGTTACGTGGTGCTGATGGCTGGGGTTGGATTGATGGGGCTGGGCGCGTGCTGGTGGGTGGTGGACGGGTTGGGCGCGGCGAAGCTGAGTGCGTTGCGGGTGCTTGGGCGGCATGCGCTGGGGGTGTACGTGACGGCGGAGTTGCTGTGGCGGTGCGTGCTGACGAAGTGGAAGGCGGGAACACCGGACGGGGGCGCGAGCGTGGCGATCACGAGCGCGAAGGCGTGGGCCTCGGCGTGGATGGGGCCGACGCTGGGCGCGTGGGTGACGGTGGGCGTGTACGTGGGCGCGTGGTTCGCGTTTGCGTGGTGGTTGGAGGGGAGGGGAAAGCAGCAAAGCTCAAAGGCGGTGAAGAAGGCCATAGGCCATAGTCGATAGCGAGGAGGGGGCAGCAGTTGGTTACTGCTTGGGTAGCAGGTCGTTCATGTACGACACGAGGTCGGAGGCTTGGCGCTGGAGCGACGGGATGGGGTCGGAGGTGGCCAGGGCTTCGACGGTTGCGCGTGCGGTGGTCATGGGGACGGTGGGGTCGTTGATGACCTCGTAGGCGCGGCGTCCAACGGAGTTGATGCCGAAGACGCGGACGTTTGAGTCGGGGTGGGCGAGGGCCTGGTGGATGATGGCGTCGGGAATGCGGGCGAAGTCGGGGCGGTGGTTGGCGCCGCCGCCCAGGAAATGAAGCTCCGCGAGCGCCCACTCGATGCGCAGCAGACGGTGCGCGTCGCCCGCGGCTTCGGTGCGGGCGGACGCCAGGCGTGAGCGGATGGCGGCGATGCACCACGCTTCGCGGGCGGGTAGGGCGCCGGACTGTTCGGCTATTCCACGGGTCTGATCGACGAGTGGCGTGAGTGTTGCGAGTTCGTCGTTGGTGATGGGGCCGCCGTTGGCAAGGACGGTCTTGACCCAGACTTCGAGCGATGTTGACGCCTGGTGTTGCCAGGCGAGGCGGTCCCAGGCGCTCTTGGAGTTGATGAGGGTGATGTCGGGAACGGGGAGGTACCAGCCGGCGTTTGGTCGCGCGGGTGCTGGAGGCGGCGCGGCGATGCGCAGCGCGAGGCGGAGGATCGGGCGCGGCACCTTGGTGGTCCACGGTCCGGGGATGACGAAGAAGGGGCCGACAAGCAGGAGCGCGAGCATCGCGAGAAGACCGACGCGGAAGGCTCGTTTGTTGCCGCGACGGTGGTGCAAGTCGGACTCGGACTTTGCGGCGTGTCCGCACTCGGGGCAGAGCATTGAGTCGGTGGCGGCCATGTCGTACGAGCAGCGAGGGCAGCGACGCAGGTCGGTGCGGCCATCGCCTCTCCACGCCTGAACGGTGAGGACTGCGGCGGCGAGGAATGTTGCGACGAGCGCGACGAGGACGAGCATGCGGTGGGGAGTGTATGTTGGGAGGGGAAGGCAATATGGCTAGGCCAAAGGCCATAGGGCTTAGGCCATAGGGAAGACCGGAATCGCATGGGGATGCGGGATTGTGGGGGGGATCGGCACGTGGTCGTTGGCGCGGCGGCTGCGCGTGCCGGCGTGCGGTATGCTGGGGGCATGATTCCGAGGTGGTTGAGCGCGGTGTTGTTGCTGTTGGCGTCGAACGTCTTCATGACGACGGCGTGGTATCTGCACCTGAAGAAGCAGGGGTGGTCGTTAGGGATGGCGATCGGGATTTCGTGGTTGATCGCGTTGCCGGAGTACTGCCTGCAGGTGCCGGCGAATCGGTTGGGGCATGTGGATCACGGGGGGCCGTTTACCGCCGCGCAGTTGAAGGTGATGCAGGAGGGGATCACGCTGGTGGTATTCTCGGTGTTCGCGGTGCTGGTGCTGAAGGAGAAGCTGAGGTGGAATGACATGGTGGCGTTTGGGCTGGTGATGGCGGCGGTTGTGGTTTCGGTGATGGGACGGAGGTAGCATGATCGACGCGAACGACCAAGAGGGGCATTCGACGGCGATGACGGGGCGGCGGCTGGCGCTGGTCGCGCTGGGGCCGGTGTTGGCGGCGGTGGTCTATGCGCTGTTGGGGGGGACGGGGCTGGGGTATGAGGCGCGGGTGGTGGCGGGGGTTGCGGTGTGGATGGGGTTGTGGTGGATTACGGAGGCGGCGCCGCTGGAGATCACGGGGCTGTTGCCGCTGGTGTTCTTTCCGATTCTGCGCGTGTGCAAAGTGGAGCAGGCTGCCGCGCCGTACGCGAACTTTCTGATTTTCTTGCTGATTGGCGGGACGTTGTTGGCCGCGGCGATGGAGCGGTGGCGGCTGCACACGCGGCTGGCGCTGGGGTTGATGGGGGTTGTCGGCGCGAGGCCGGCGGCGTTGGTGGGCGGGTTTCTGGCTGTGTCGGCGTTTATCTCGATGTGGGTGTCGAACACGGCGACGACGGCGATGTTGCTGCCGGTGACGATCAGCGTGGCTGCGGTGGTTGATTCGCAGGGGCGGATGAGTGAGCGGCAGCGACGGGAGTTTGGCGCGGCGTTGATGCTGGCCATTACGTACGGGGCGAGCATCGGAGGTGTGGGGACGCTGGTGGGGACGCCGCCGACGGCGCAGCTCGCGGCGTACATGCGTGACCACCTGCAGGTGCCGATCACGTTTCTGGGGTGGATGAAGATCGGCGTGCCGGTGCTGCTGGTGTTTGTGCCGGTCGCGTGGGTGGTGCTGACGCGGGTGGCGTTCAAGATCGGAGGGGCGGAGGTTCCCGGGGTTCGCGAGGTGATCCGGGAGGAGCGTGCGAAGCTTGGGCCGATGCACAGTGCGGAGTGGCGGACGCTCGGCGTGTTTGTGCTGACGGTCGCGGCGTGGCTGACGGGTCAGTGGATCAAGGTGAACGATGCGGTGATCGTGATGGCGGC
>JBEIUO010000683.1:0-2293 GCA_040374335.1 Phycisphaeraceae bacterium | reverse complement strand
GGTTAGAGCGTCGCGATGTCACTTCTCCCTCCCACGCTGGCTACTCGGCCAACTGTCGGGTACGGGGTTCCGCGCCTGCGCCTGGACGGCAACAACCGCCCGGGCCCAAGCCTTACCGAGTCCGCAAGGATGAATCAACTGAGTCGGAGGAATAGGCAGAGCCATGGAATATCATACCCCAGGTGTATACATCCGTGAGGTCGACAGCGGCCCCAAGCCGATCGCTTCGGTCGCGACGAGCATCCCCGGCTTCATCGGGCTGTTCGAATATCGTCCGCACAACGACGCGGTGGCCATCACCACCTCCAACGGCAAGCGCGAGCTGCGCGCCAAGCTGCCCCCGCAGCTGGTGGATGAGAAGGGTCATATCAAGTCCGACGTCGGCGAGGCCTCCACGGCCCTGACGACGGCCTTCAAGCTCTCCCGCAAGGACGTCAAGGACGCGAAGCGGTACATGGAGCTCTTCGGCGCGCCGAAGTCGGGGCCGACGGCGCCGAAGTTCGAGCCGGGGACGAAGGGCCGGGTCAAGATCACCTACGCCGAGAAGTCGTTTGAGGCGGCTGAGGTGGTGGTGACCCTCGAAGGCAAGATCGTCTCCGAGACCGACGAGGCGGTCGAGAAGCTGATCAACCAGATGCACGAGACGTTCCCGCTGGAGCGGATCAACGCGAAGTCTGCGGGCGACATCCTGGGCGTCTACGGCTACGAGGTCCGCAAGACCGAAGGCACGGCGATCCGCACTGAGTACTCGGTGCCGCCGGTCTCCGTGACGAACAAGGCCGAGTTCTTCCGCTGGCTCCAGAGCTACTTCGCTCAGTACCTCGTCGAGAACCGCGCCATCGAGGAGCTGCTCGGCCGCTCGATCACCGACGCCGATGAGGCGGCGGACGCGGTCTATGAGGCGCTGGGTTCGGACGAGGCGCTGAAGCGCGAGTTCCGCGACTGGCTCTCCACGCCGTCGGTGTTCAACTTCGTGTCGTCGGTCAACGGCTTCTACGACAACGGCGGCGGCAAGGCCTACGTCTACCTGATGGGCTCGCAGGATCTCGCGACCTCCATCCGTGAGAACCAGGCTGACAAGCTCGGTCTGTACGCCTTCGATGACGTGGACGACATCGCCCTGATGGTCGCGCCCGGCATGCAGGCGCACCAGCAGCGCGAGATGCTGGAGCTGTGCGAGATCCGCAAGGATCGGTTCGCCATCCTCGACGGACCCATCGTCTCGGACGGCTCGATGGACGCCCCGGCCTCCAACAAGGGCTACGGCGCGCTGTACGTGCCCTGGGTGAAGATCACCAAGCCCTCCTGGTTCACCGGCAACCAAGAGCAGATCAAGGTCACCGGCCCCAACCGCCGCAAGCTGATCAAGTGCGAGAAGAACGAGCTCTTTGTGCCTCCCTCCGGGCACATGGCGGGCATCTACTCCCGCGTGGATACCGAGCGCGGCGTGCACAAGGCGCCTGCGAACGAGATCGTGATGGGCATCACCGGCCTGTCCCAGAACATCAACCGTCTGGAGCAGGGTCAGTACAACGACCGGGGCATCAACGTGATCCGCATCTTCAAGGATCGCGGCATCCGGGTGTGGGGCGCGCGTACCCTCGCCACCATGTCCAACCCCGAGTGGAAGTACATCAACGTCCGCCGCCTCTTCATCATGGTGGAGCAGTCCATCCTGATCGGGTCGCAGTGGGCGGTGTTCGAGCCCAACGACATGACCCTGTGGAAGAAGCTCACCCGCGACGTGCGTGCCTACCTCATGCGGGTTTGGCGCTCCGGCGCGCTCTTCGGGCAGACCCCCGAAGAGGCCTTCTACGTCAAGTGTGACACCGAGACCAATCCCCGCTACCTCGTGGACGCGGGCCAGGTCAACGTGCAGATCGGTATCTGCCCCGTGAAGCCTGCCGAGTTCGTGATCTTCACGATCGGCCAGTGGGACGGCGGCGCCCTGGTCGAAGAGTTGCCCCGGCTACAAAAGCCTCCGCCTCCGGGGCGGAGGCGCCCCCCTTACCGCACCGGGGGCACCAGAGGGGGGCTGCGGCCCCCGCTGCTGCCTTCAGTGAACCGAATCTCGCTCCTTTTGCAGGTAGGTCATGGAATTCAAGACCGAGTACGAATTCATTCTTCCCCGTGGCTATGTGGACAAGGACGGCGTGCTGCACCGTGAAGGCGTCATGCGCCTCGCCAACGCCAAGGACGAGATCGTCCCCCTCTCCGACATGCGTGTCCAGCGCAACCGCGCCTACCTGATCATCGTGCTGCTCTCCCGCGTGGTCACCCGCCTGGGTACCCG
>JBEIUO010000829.1:0-1396 GCA_040374335.1 Phycisphaeraceae bacterium | reverse complement strand
GTGGTCGTTCGAGCACTCGAAGGGGTGGGTGCGAGGGGCGTGGTGCTTCGTGGCGACCGGCGTTCGAGTGGTGGCGCCTTGGGTGTTCTGGAAACACTTCTCGGTGGAGAGCCCGCTGCGGGTGGGGCGGGCGGTGAAGTGGGGGGTGTTGGCGGTGGTGGTGCCGTACGTGGTGAACGTGCTGGCCCAGGTGCTGGTGTTGAGCCTCGGGACTGGGCGTGCGATGCCGTCGCTGGGAGCGATGTACGCGACAACTCCGATCGACGTGCTCTTTGCGCCGTGGACTTATCCGATGGATGTGGGGGTGTGGCGGCGCGGGAACCCCGTGACGGTCGATGTGTTCGGGGCGTCGTGGGTGGTTGGGCCGACGGACTGGAACCCGGGGATCTGGGGACTGCTGTTGACGATGGTGGTGGTGCCGGTGACGTTGCTGCTGTTGCCGGAGACGCGGGCGAGGGCGCGGGTGCGGGTTGAGCACGTGGGGCGTGCCGCGGGGTACAGCGTGGGTGTGCTTGCGCCGGTGGCCGTCGCGGGATTGGTGGTGACTCTGTTCGCGGTGGAGTGGGAGGCGCTGTGGCGTACGCCTCGGATCGAGGTGTGGCGGTGGGGAATGGACGCGTTTGATTTCGGGCGGACCGTGATCAGATGGCTGCCGGTGGCGAGGGTGTTGATGGCGCTGTGGGTGGTGGTGTGGTGGGTGTGCGCGGTCAGGAGTTGGCGGCTGACGAGGCCGGCGGAGGTCTACCTGGCGTTGTGGGTGATCGGCGGGCTGTGCGTGTTGATCACGTTCGTTCTGTCGGCGCTGTAAGCCGCGGCGTCCGCGAGCGGGGCTCAGCTTCTGCGGCGGCGGGTTGAGGTGAGGGCGGCGAGGGCGAGGAGGGAAGCGGAGCCGGGCGAGGGGATGACGTTGATGGCGTAGTTGGCGGAGGCGGAGACCGTGAGGCCATTGGCGTCCGCGGCGTGGAGGATGATGCCGGCGCCGCCGTTGGGGCCGAAGGGGTTGGTGCCGTAGAGGCCCAGGGGCATGCCCGAGGAATACCCGAAGTTGCTGGGGGTGACGACGTGGTTGAAGATGGGGCCGGAGTAGGTGCCGATGCCGTTCCAGGCGAGGAAGCCGGGGTCCCAGTTCTGTCCGGGGCCGTTGAAGCCGGCGGCGAGGGAGGAGAGGAAGGGCATGGCGCTGGTGGACATGAAGGAGGGTTGGTAGTAGGTCTCGTTCGGGGCGATCGTGACGACGCCGTTGATGGGGATAAGGCCGACGAAGTTGGGGGTTGTGGTGGTGACGGGGGTCATCGTGAAGGTGATGGCCCCGGCGTGGGAGGCGGCATGGATCGAGAGTTGCTCCGGCCCGAAGAAGACGGAATCCGCCCGCCCCCCCTTGTCGAACTGGCGCCGG
>JBEIUO010000373.1:0-3803 GCA_040374335.1 Phycisphaeraceae bacterium | reverse complement strand
CTTCGCCGGCCGCCTCCTCTGGTCCTTCGAACGTGCGAACCTGATGAGCTTCCGAAGCCGCGACTACCTTGGGGCCGCCCCGAACGTCGATGGGCTCGCCGCCGCCGTCCGCGAACAGGTGCGCGAGCGACTGGGGTTCTTGCCCGTCGGCGCGATCCGTGTGCTGACGAACCTCCGCTCCTTCGGCTTTGTGTTCAACCCCGTCACGTTCTACTACTGCTTCGATGCCTCGGGCGAGCTGTGCGCGGTTGTCTCGCAGATCACCAACACGCCGTGGGGCGAGCGGCACGTGTACGTCACCGATGCCCGCACGCGCACCGCAAACGGCTACGCCCGCTCCGAGTTCCAGAAGGCCTTCCACGTCTCTCCCTTCATGCCCATGGACCAGCGGTACGACTGGACCTTCGGCACCCCCGGGCCCGCCGTGCTCGTGCACATGCGCAACCTCGACGCCGGCCGCGAGGTCTTCGACGCGACCCTCAGCCTCCGCCGCAGGCCCCTCACCTCCGGTGTCCTTGCCGGTACACTCCTTCGATACCCGCTGTTCTCCCTCCTCGTCCTCGCGGCAATCTACCTGCACGCGGGAATACTCTGGCTGAAACGCGTCCCGCACTACATCCATCCAAGAACCGCCGGCGAATACAAGGGGCCCCCAAGGGGCCCGCGTGGAGTACCTGATGTCGTCGACCATGTCCCGTGATGCCCTTGCGGTTGCCGCCGCCGAAGAAGCTTTACGCCAGCCCTCCCGATCGCCCCTCGCCCGTGCGGCGGTTCGGCGTGTGCTCGGTGCCATGCAACTCGGCCGCCTCCGCATGTCCGCCGACGGCCAGACGGTCGACTACGGACGCGCCGCCGACGGCTTCCCGGACGTCCATGTCACGGTGCACGACGAACGCTTCTACTCGGCCGTGGCCTTCGGCGGCAGCGTCGGAGCGGGCGAGTCGTACATGAACGGCTGGTGGTCTACCGACGACCTGCTCGGCGTCGTCCGCCTGTTTGTCATCAACGAGGACGCGCTCGCCAGCATCGACTCCGGCTGGGCGAAACTCGCCGCGCCCCTGTACCGCCTCGGCCGCTTCTTCTCCCGCAACACGCGCCGGGGTTCGAAGCGGAACATCGCGGCACACTACGACCTCAGCAACGACTTCTTCTCCCTGTGGCTGGACCCCTCGATGATGTACTCCGCCGCGCTCTTCGAGCGTGACGCGATGACGCTCGAGGAGGCGCAGGCCTCGCGCCTCACGCTGATCTGCGATCGGTTGCGGCTGTCGCGCGAGGATCACCTACTGGAGATCGGCACGGGCTGGGGAAGTCTCGCGATCACCGCCGCACGCGACTTCGGGTGCAAGGTGACGACCACGACGATCTCTCGCGAGCAAGCGGCGTACGCGCGGGCCGCCGTCGCGAGAGCGGGCCTGACGGACCGCGTGAGCGTCGTCGAGCACGACTACCGCGAGCTTCCTCACGTCTACGGCGAGGGCGCGTTCAGCAAGCTCGTCTCGGTCGAGATGATCGAGGCCGTCGGCGCGGATCACCTCGGCGAGTACGCGTCGATCTGCTCGCGCATGCTGCGTCGCGACGGGCTCGCACTCATCCAGGCGATCCTCATCGGCGACCACCGGTACGCCGACGCGCTGCGGACGCCGGACTTCATCCAGAAGCACATCTTCCCCGGGAGTTTCATCCCCTCGATGGCCGCGATCATGGGAGCGTGCGGGAAGCACACCGATCTCACGCTCGCGGACTTCCAGTCCTTCGGGGATGGGTACGCCCGAACCCTGCGGGAGTGGCGCACCCGCTTCCACGCCAAGCTCCCGGAGGTGCGTGCGCTCGGCTTCGATGAACGCTTCATCCGCATGTGGGACTACTACCTCTGCTACTGCGAAGGAGGCTTCGCCGAACGCAGGATCACGGTCGGGCACCTGCTCCTCCGCAAGCCGGGTGAACGCGGTCCGCTGCCGACCCGAGTTGGGTCCTGATGAACCCCCGCACGATCATCAACTTCGTCGCTTTCCAGGCAGCCTGGTTCGGCTGCGTCTTCGCTACCGCGGCAGGCCGCCCGATTCTCGGCGCGTGCGCCCCGCTCGCCGCCACTGTGATTCACCTCGCGATCTCGCGCGACAAGATCCGTTTGGAGCTCCGCACGCTCGGCGCTGCGGCCCTGCTCGGCCTGGTGCTTGATGGCGGTGCCGTGGCCCTGGGCCTGCTGCGACTGCCCGGAGAGGCCGGCGTGGCTGCAACGCTCTTCTGGTTCGTCTCGCTCTGGATCGGCTTCGGAACCACCCTCTCGTCATCGCTCTCGTGGCTCTCGCGCAGCACGATGCTCGCCTGCGTGTTCGGCGCCGTCGCCGGGCCGCTCTCGTACTACGCGGGCGTACGGCTGGGCGCACTGGTCGCTGGCGAGTCGTGGACCGCATGGGTTTGGGTGTGCGTCGAGTGGGCGATTGCCACTCCGCTCCTGCTCAGGCTCGCGAACCCGGCCGCTCCAGCCAGGGGGGCACGATGATCCCCAGCAGCGAATCGGCCCGCATCGCCCGCCACGCCACGTACACGAGCGTCGCCAGGTTTCCCAGCAGCCCCATCGCCAGCAGCCACGGCAGGTACCGCAGAGCCCGCCGCTCGCTCACCACGATCCACGCCCCGGTGACCACGAAGCCCGCGTACAGATCCACGAGGGTAATCACCCCCCATTTCTCGGCGAACATGGTCTTGAAGATCGTCAGAACAC
Source organism: Phycisphaeraceae bacterium (assembly GCA_040374335.1). GTDB lineage: Bacteria > Planctomycetota > Phycisphaerae > Phycisphaerales > UBA1924 > JBEIUO01. The sequence continues at coordinate 1,075 of JBEIUO010000373.1, read as the reverse complement.
TCTTCTCCAGCGAGGCATCGACGATCATCACGATCATCGCGACCGAAGTCAGCGCGGCCAGCAGTGCAATGATCCGGGGTGCCTTCATGGTGAGATCTCCTGTTCAACCGTACGGCCCTACTTCGCGTCCGGGGCCCGTTGGGATTCCAAGGAGCCACACGTGATGCTCGCCTTCTCCGCTCACCAGTGGACCCTCATCGCCGGTGCCACCGGCCTCTGCACGCTCACCATGCTTGCCCTCTGGGCCTGGGCGACCCGTCACAAGGACGCGAGCTGCGTGGACGTCGCGTGGGCGGGTCTGCTCGGTGTGCTCGCGATCGGTTACGCGGCATTCGCCGAAGGGGATTCTCAGCGGCGGCTTCTCATCGGCGCGATGGGCGGCCTCTGGGGCTTGCGTCTCGCGTTCCACCTCTTCCGCGACCGCATCTGGAAGGCCAAGGAGGAGGACGGGCGATACCAGCAGCTCCGCGCGGAGTGGGGAACTCGCGCGACGTCCAAGTTCTTCGTATTCTTCCAGGCGCAGGGCCTGCTCGACGTGGCCCTCTCGATCCCGTTCCTCGTCGCGGCGAGTCGAACCGGCCCACTGGGCATCACCGATTACCTCGGCGGAGGGTTGTGGATCGCCGGGTGGCTTGGCGAGTCGATCGCGGATGCGCAGCTCGCGAAATGGCGACGCGATCCGGCGAACAAGGGACGCACCTGCCGCGCGGGGCTTTGGAACTACAGCCGTCATCCGAACTACTTCTTCGAGTGGCTGATGTGGTGCGCGTACGCGGTGGTGGCGTCTGGACCCGAAGTGTCGTGGGCGTGGACGACTTGGCTCGCGCCGGGCGTGATGCTCCTGCTGATCCTGAAGGTCACGGGCGTACCGCCCACGGAGGCCCGCGCGCTCCGCACGCGTGGTGAGGACTACCGGCGGTACCAGCGGACGACGAGCGTGTTCGTCCCGTGGTTCCCCAAGCGAGAGGAAGTCGCCCCGTGAAAGCCGCGATCGCGTTGATGGAACGAGGCCTGCTCCCGCGGAGCCTGGTGAGAATCGGAGTGCGGCGCCTCCTCGCGGAGCGCCTCCGCGACG
>JBEIUO010000446.1:0-3368 GCA_040374335.1 Phycisphaeraceae bacterium | reverse complement strand
CTGCCCGCGCAGAGCCCCGTTCTCCATCGTGGCCACATCACCCACCAGTTCCGCACGCTTCTTGATCAGGATCTGGCGGTACTTCTCGATCTCTTTCTTGCCAAACGGAGACTTCGCCTTCGGCGCATCTGGGCCGCCGTCCTCGCCCTTCTGGGAGCCAAGCGGCCGAATATGCGCGGCTTTGGGACCCGAGGGAATTAACGGGCGACGGATCGGATTCTTCGGATCCATCAACCGACCGACGCTCGCCGGGATGTACGAATGCGCCGGCGGCTTGGCCGGTGGCTTCTTCATGGGCTTGGGGGTCACGATCGTGATCCCCTTGCGCCCGGTACCGGGGCCGGTGGCCTTGGGCTCCGCCGCGGGTGCCTCAACCGGCTTGGCGGGGGGCTTGGGGGCGGGCTTGGCTTCGGCCTTGACCTTGGGCTCAGGCTTGGGCACCGGCTTGGAAGTCTTTGCGGGAGCAGGCTTTGCCTTCTCCTTCAGCACTGGCTTCTTGACCGGCTTTGCAGCCTTGGCGGCAGGCTTTGCCACCGGCTTGGCTGGCTTGGCGGCGGGCTTGCTCTTTGGCTTGGACTTCGGTTCGGCTTTTTTGGCCATGAGTGCCCCCGGGGGTCTTTGGGCGCCTGATCTGTTCGGGGGAATGGCCCCGTGCCTTTCCCTAACCCGGCCTCACATCCGTTATTGGGCCGAAAAATAGGACGGCCAACGGCCTTTGTCAAAGGTCCGGAAACTCTGTCGCTTGCGCAGCCCAGTGTTTACACCGGATGCCAGGAGTTACTTCTCCGAGAAGCTCCCCATCCGCCGGTACCGCTGGTAGCGGGCTTCGAGGAGCTCCTCCACCGGTCGTTCCTTGAGCTTCTGGAGGTTCGTCACGATCCATTGCTGGAGGTTTGCCGCGGTCGACTTGGGGTCGCGGTGGGCGCCGCCGATGGGCTCGGGGATGATCTCATCGACGATACCGAGCTCGATGTTGTCCTTGGCGGTGAGTTTGAGGGACTTGGCCGCGGCGGAGTTGGTCTGCTCGTTGGCTTCTTTCCAGAGGATTGCGGCGCATCCCTCGGGGGAGATGACGCTGTACCACGAGTATTGGAGCATGGCAACTCGGTCGCCGACGGCGATGCCGAGCGCGCCGCCGGAGCCGCCTTCGCCGATGACGACGGAGACGATGGGGGTGCGCAGCCTGCTCATCTCGAGCATGTTGACCGCGATGGCCTCGGCCTGACCGCGCTGCTCAGCACCGAGGCCGGGATAGGCGCCCGGGGTGTCGACGAGTGTCACGACGGGAACGCCGTATTTCTCGGCCATTTTCATTTTGAGCAGGGCCTTGCGGTAGCCCTCGGGATGGGCGCAGCCGAAGTGGCAGGCGATCTTCTCGCTGGTCTCCTTGCCCTTCTGGTGGCCGATGATCATGACCTTCAGGGGTCCGATTCGAGCGAACCCCGTGACCAGCGCGGGATCGTCGCCAAAGCGGCGGTCGCCGTGCAGTTCGTCGAAGTCGCGGCAGATCATGTTGATGTAGTCGCGGGTCTGGGCCCGCATGGGGTGGCGTGCGACTCGCACCGTCTGCCAGGGGCTTAGTTTGCCGTAGATGTCGGTGAGGAGGGACTCGCGGCGTTTGCGAAGCTCGGCGACTTCATCGCGGAGTTTCAGGGTGGCGGGGTCGGTGATCTCGGGAGCGACTCCGCCGGCCGCGACGGGCACGAGGCGATGAAGTTCCTTCTCGGCGGCGTCGATTCGCTGCTCGAGTTCGACGACGGGCTTCTCGAAATCCAGTTGGTAGTAGGTCGCCATGACCCGAATCATAGGGGTTCGGGACGGGCTCAGCGACGGCCCGAGAAGCGCGACTTGGCCTGGTCGAGGACGACGGCACCGACGATGGATGCCCCCATGGCGATCTTGTAGAAGTTGGGGTCGATGTTGAGGATGAGGAGCGCGTTGTGGATGATCTCGACGAGCACCGCTCCCAGGACCGCCCCGATCGCGGAGCCACGGCCGCCGGAGAGCGCAGCACCGCCGATGACCGCCGCGGCGATGACCTTGAGTTCGTAGCCTTCACCGTCCCCGGGGGACGCGCTACCGAAGTAGCCGACCGCCATGCACGCGGAAAGCCCTGCCAACAGGCCGCAGAGGGTGTGAGAGATGACCTTGACGCGTCCGACGGGCACGCCGCAGTAGTTGGCGGCGGTCTCGTTTCCACCGATGGCGTAGACCGCGCGGCCGAAGACGGTGCGGGAGAGGATCACGGTGGCCACCGCGCACACCGCGAGCATGATGAAGACGGGGACGGGGCGGGTGCCCGCGATCTCGTACTTCATGCAGCCGTCGGTGAGCGACTCGGGGATGCCGCTGATGGTGAGCCCCTTGGTCATGACGAACGAGACGCCGCGGATGGCACCGAGGGTCCCGAGGGTGACGATGAAGGGGTGGAGGCGGAGGCCGACAACGAGCCCTCCGTTCAACGCGCCGCACGCGGCGCCGGTGCCGCAGCACGCGAGCATGGCAACGGGGAGCGCCACAGCGAGCGAGGCACCACCTTCCGCTACGACGCCGGCGCCGTCGGGAACACCGAGCGAGCCGGCCTGCACTTGCCGCAGAACGATGGCACCGATGAGGCCCGCGAAGCCGTAGATGGAGCCGACCGAGAGGTCGATGCCACCGAGGACGATAATGGCGGTCATCCCCACAGCCATGACGGCGACGAACGACGCGTCCTTAGCGAGAAGGACGAGGTTTTCAGGGTCAAGAAACGCATTGACCTTTCGCTCACGCCGGACCATGTCGTTGCGGCGTTCCCACCCGTCGGCTTTCGCGAGGACTCGATCTTCGCCCTTCACGCGGAGGGAGAAGGAGTCGGGAGACTCGACGATCGCAGCGCCATCGTCGGCGCGCATGACCTCGATCTTCGGCTTTGGATCGCTCCAGATCGCGAGGAATGTTGAGAGCAGGATGATGACGACGACGAGGCCCGACTCCTGCGCGCGGAGGATGCGGCCAAGCCACGATTTGGATTGAGCGGCGGATGCGGTCACGATCGGTTGATCTCCCGACAGCAGCGGAGTGGGGTCGGGAGCATATCACGTTCCCCGCGGACGACGGGTCAGTCGAGCGTTTGAACGAGGCGGCTGCGGAAGCGATCGATCGCGTTGATGCTGTAGGGGAACCGGTTGGTGTCCTGCGAGAAGAAGAGATTCTGGATGCTCTGGGCCTGATCGATCGGGATCCCGCCGATGCTCTTCTGGAACGCCGCGTGGCCGTCGGTGTAGACGAATGCACCACCGTCGCGACCAAGGTTGTCCGTGGGGGCATAACCGCCGGGCTGAGTACCCGCGTCGGTAGCGTTGGTCTGACCGCTGCCACCGCCGCCG